>JAAZLD010000267.1 GCA_012799495.1 Desulfitobacterium sp.
AGAAGTTCATCCTGCATTTCCTCTCTGATCAATGGATCTAAAGCACTAAAGGCTTCATCCATTAGGAGAATATCAGGATCATTAGTTAAAGCCCGGGCTAATCCTACACGCTGTTTCATCCCACCGCTAAGTTCATCAGGGTAGGAGTTTTCCCAACCAGCAAGGCCTACCAAAGCCAGGCTTTCTTTGGCCTTTTTCTCCCGTTCAGCTTTATTCATCTTTTGGATTTCAGGACCAAATACTACGTTCTGTAAGACAGTCCGGTGAGGCAAAAGAGCAAATTGCTGGAAAACCATCCCTAACTTCTTTTGACGGACCTCCCGTAATTCTTGGGATTTCAACTTAGTAATATCTAACCCATCGATAGACACGGAGCCAGCACTTGGTTCAATGAGGCGGTTTAGACAGCGGAGAATAGTGGACTTACCACTCCCCGAAAGCCCCATAATGACAAAGATTTCCCCGTCGTAGACAGAAAAACTTACCCTATTGACTCCTACTGTGATGCCTGTTTCCGCTAGAATTTCTTCTTTACTGCGGCCTTTTTCTAAAAGGTTTAGAACTTTATTTGGATTATTGTCAAATATTTTGGTTAAATTCTTAACCTCTATTTTAACGTTCAAACGCTCATCTCCTGTTCTATGAAATAGTCAACATCCAAATGACAACTTGTACAAAATACATGAGTTGTTACTTCACCAATTCTAACAAAACCCATTACTTGGGTCAAAAGCCCTGTGAATACTTGAGCCTGTCTCAGAACCTTTCTCAGAGGATGAGGATGAAAATACTTGCATACATGGCAAGATCCTACGAAATACTGCCACACTCATGAGGAAGTACAAGTTGTCACTAAGAACTTTTATTTTAATTGGATTTAGTGTTATTATGGATCAATAAAGTAGATTGTATGAAGATTTAACTGAAAGAATCATAAAATTGAGTAATTATTTGGATTTAGAAAGGAATGAGAAAATGATTGCAGATAATATGAAGGAAATGGTGGCGGGAAGCTCAGTTATCCGGGCTATGTTTGAAGAGGGAAAACGTTTGGCAAGTATCCATGGGCCAGAAAATGTTTTTGATTTTTCCCTTGGTAACCCTAGTGTGGAGCCACCGGAAGCGATCAAGAAGGCAGTTATAGAAGTTCTTGAGGAAGAACAGGCTACTGTAGTCCATGGGTATATGAATAACTCCGGATTTGAAGATGTAAGGGAAGCTATCGCCAAGTCCATCAATGATAAATACGAAACAAACTTTACTGAAAAAAATATAATCATGACTGTAGGAGCTGCCGGTGGATTAAATGTCATATTTAAGACCTTACTTAATCCCGGAGATGAGGTTATAACTTTTGCTCCCTTTTTTGGAGAATACCGCAATTATGCGAAGAATTTTGGGGGAAACTTAGTTGTAGTATCACCAAATACGGAAGATTTTCAGCCGAATTTACAGGAGTTAAGGGAAAAGATAACTCCCAAGACCAAGGTTGTCATTGTTAACTCTCCTAATAATCCCACGGGAGTTGTTTATTCTGAAAGCACCATAAAGGAATTAGCCACTATCCTGAAGGAAAAGGAGCAAGAACTAGGAACAAATATTTATCTCATCTCCGATGAACCTTATCGGGAACTAGCTTACGATGGAGTGGAAGTCCCCTATCTAACTAAGTATTATCCTAATACCATTGTGGGTTACTCTTATAGCAAATCCCTTTCCTTACCTGGGGAGAGGATTGGCTATTTAGTAATCCCAAATGAAGTGGCTTATTTTGAGGATGTTATTGGAGCGGCCAATATTGCTAATCGTATTTTAGGGTTTGTCAATGCCCCATCTTTATTCCAAAAAGTTGTATCTAAATGTCTAGATCTGCAAGTAGATCTAGAGGTCTATGATAAGAACCGTCAGCTTCTCTATGGAGGGTTAATAGATTATGGATAT
>JAAZLD010000268.1 GCA_012799495.1 Desulfitobacterium sp.
ATTTCTCCGGTATTCAATTTATGGAGAAGGACTTTGTTAAAAATATGCAAGAGATCTTAGAAGAATTTGGGCTGGATCCTAGCTTCCTCATCATTGAAATAACGGAAACTAACTGGATTGATAATACTGACAAAGTAAAGGAGGATATTCAAAAACTCCGCTCCTTAGGGGTATGTGTAGCTTTAGATGATTTCGGAGCTAGTTTTTCCTCCTTATCCCGGTTAGCTTCCTTTGATATCGATATGCTAAAAATCGAAAAATGTTTTATTGGGGATCTTACTGAGGATGAATCCTGTGAAGTTATTACCAAGCATATTATCAATCTGGCTCATGATCTTAATATAAAATTAGTTGCTGAAGGGATCGAAAAGTGGGAACAATTAACAACTTTGCAAGAGTACAATTGCTATGCTGGCCAAGGCTATATTTATTCTAAACCTTTGCCTGTAGAGGAAATTGAGAAAATTTTAGCCCAAGGAAAGTGTTATCCTAAAGTGGTTGGTGACATAGGGACTCCTCGGGTGGAGAAACGTAAGTTCTTTAGAATAAACTTTATTGAATTATTAGAGGCGGATATGACTATTAAAGAAATCAAAGGGAAAAGGGTCAATATTGGTAATTCCAAAGTCTTAATTAAGAATATGGGCCCTGGAGGATTATGTTATCTATCTAATATTCGCCTTCCTCTTGATAAAGGGATTTTTTTACAATTTACTACCCAATTGTTAGGAGAAGATATTAAGCTCTATGGAACTTTAGTTTGGAAAGATGAACTAGGCCCTAATTTATATGAATATGGAGTGGAGTTTGTTATAGATGAAAAGGATAGAGCAGACTTAATTATGATTTTAAATCAGGTTCAAATTAAATTAAGAAATCGGATGCTCTTAGATGATGGGAATTTTACAGCCCTTTCACCGGAAGCTTATTTTAGAATGCTCAAGGCTAATTAAAAGGAAAAGCATTATTTTAAGAAATGGAAATCACAACCAATTTATTTACGAAGTTATCTTGAAATTTAGAAAAATTTGTTGAATAATGTATGTAGCCTGTAATCCTTTGTTTACATACAAATTGACCTGGAAAAGGTGGCTAGAGTTTTTATTTCAAAGGGGAGCAGAAGAAAGGAGAGGGAAAATTGAAAAGCATTAAGGCGCGATTGATCATTGCTTTTATTTTAACATCAACCTTAATGTCCCTGGTTGTTGGTGGTTATAGTATTTATAGCCAAATGAATAAAGCAAAAGAAAATTTAGAAACATATAGAGAGACTCTTTTTGCTGAATATGACCAGGGCATTAAGACCAATGTTGAGATCGCTATTAGTTTAATCGAAAAGATTTATAATCAGCAGCAAGCAGGTATTTTGACGGAGGAAGAAGCTAAAGAACAGGCAGCTGATCTGATTAGGGATCTCCGTTTTGATGGAGACAATTATTACTGGGTAGATACCACTGAAGGGATCAATGTGGTTCTCCTAGGAAGGGACACAGAAGGGAAAAGCCGCTTAGATGATGCAGACCCTAATGGTGTTCAATTTATTCGTGAATTTATTAAGAATGCCCAAGAAGGTGGGGGCTATACTGATTATGACTTTGCAAAACCAAATGAAACTGAGCCCACACCTAAAAGAGGGTATACTCAACTTTTCGAGCCCTATGGCTGGGTAGTAGGGACAGGAAACTGGGTAGATGATATAGAAAAAGAAGTGGCACTAAGTGCTGAAGAATTTAATAGTCAAATGCTCAGAGATGTTAACTCTATTATCATAGCTATGATAGTAGGTGCTCTGGTTGTGGCTGTGACCGCCTATTTGTTCAGTCAAAATATCGCTAGAAATCTCCGGCAAGTTGCCCAAGGGGCTAAGGAGATTGCCCAGGGTAACTTGGCTATCGAAAAACTCCAGGTCAATTCCCGAGATGAAATAGGTCAATTGGCTAATGATTTTAACTTGATGACGGAAAATCTAATCCAGCTTGTTAAGCAGGTTACGCAAACTGCGGAACAGGTAGCCTCATCTTCAGAGGAATTATCCGCTGGAGCAGAGCAATCTGCCCAAGCTACTAATGAGGTAGCTGCAGCTATTACAGATGTGGCCCAAGGGACAGAGAATCAGCTGAATGCAGTGAATGATGTTGCGGCAGTAGTAGAAGAAATGGCTGCCGGTATGGAGCAAGTTCTCAGTCATACTGAACACGTTGCTCACACTGCGGAGGATTCTGTCCAATTAGCCAATAAGGGTCAAGAATCCATTCAATCAACTATCCAGCAGATGGATAATATCCAAAAGGCAGTGAATCATAGTGCCTCCTTAGTAGAGCAATTGGGAGCTCGTTCCCAGGAAATCGGTCAGATTGTGGAAGCTATCTCTGGAATCGCCGATCAAACTAATTTATTAGCCCTCAATGCAGCAATTGAAGCAGCTAGGGCTGGAGAACAAGGGCGTGGGTTTGCCGTAGTGGCAGAAGAAGTTCGCAAGTTAGCAGAACAATCTCAGTTGGCAGCGAGACAGATTGCTGACCTTATTGCTGCTATTCAAGAAGATACCAGCGAAACTGTCAAGGCCATGAACAACGGAACCCAAGAGGTGGAAACAGGAACTAAAGTGGTTACGGAAGCAGGAAACGCCTTTGGGGAGATCGCCCGACATATTCAGGAAGTAAATGAGATGATCCATGGAATTTCTCAAGAACTTGAACAGATTTCCTCAGGGAATGAGCAAATTGTCAATTCTATTCAAAAAGTAGAGGAAACCAGTCAGGCTATTGCCTATCAAGCTCAAAATGTTTCTGCCTCCACGGAAGAACAGTCAGCATCTGCAGAAGAGATTGCCTCCTCTAGCCAGGTGTTAGCTCAAATGACTGAGGATTTACAAGAAGTTATTCATAAATTCAAGGTCTAGAATTTAAGTGTGAAAAGCTAGGTAGCATTGCAAATATAATCTCAGAATTTTGTAGAAGACGCATTATACATTGATGCTGAAAATTGAACAAATTAAATGGGAACCTCCATTATGGTGGTTCCCTTTTTTAGTTGGTTAGATCTATATATCGATTGACAACAATAGGGTGAAAAAAGAGGAATAGAGATTCGGCGAAGGAATAGTAAATGGTATACAACCATTTGGGAAATATTAAACCTAATGGATGCAAGGATAATTACAGTAAGTATGAGAGTTCTACGATGTTACTTATGAAGATGAGGTCTTTAAGCTACTACTTAAAAGCCTAGACCTGAGTATCAAGTATAACGTAAATAAAAGTTATAGCTAAAGGAGGGTAATGGAATATGTCCAGTATCTTAGAGAAGGTAAAGGGAATTGAAGATTATATAATTAGTCTGCGAAGAGAATTCCATGAAACCCCTGAGCTTAGCGGTCAGGAGTTTAAGACCCAAGAACGTATCATGAGGGAACTAGACAAGCTGGGGATTCCCTATCTGAAAGCAGGGAACACTTCCTTAATCGCCACTTTAAAAGGTGGGAAAGAGGGGAAAACCATTGTCTTACGTGGGGATATAGATGCTCTTCCAATTAAGGAAGAGACGGATACTCCTTTTAAATCAAAAGTCCCCGGGGTAATGCATGCCTGTGGCCATGACGCCCATACAGCCATGGTGTTAGGAGCGGCCAAAATCCTCTCAGAAATGAAGGAGGAAATTCCTGGGGAAGTAAGGTTTTTCTTTCAAGAAGGAGAAGAGACATTTACCGGAGCGAAAAAGGTCATCGAGGCGAGAGGAATGGAAGGGGTAGATGCCTGCTTCGGTCTTCATGGGATGCCAGAATTAGAGACGGGCTATGTGAATATTGAGCCAGGGTACAGAATGGCAGGCTGCGATACTATTTATATTAAGTTTGAAGGAGTATCAGGTCATGGCTCTGTACCCCATTTAGCCAAGGATACCATCCACCCTGCTTGTGTTTTTGTAACGGATCTCCAAGGAATTCTGAATAAAAAGATCAATGCCCAAGAGCCAATCGTTCTTTCCGTAGGAAAATTCCACGGTGGTACGAAAGCCAATGTAGTAGCTAAATATACAGATCTGGACATTACCATGCGGTATTTCAACCCTGAAGTTAGGAAAATCGCCCATGAAGCCATCAAAAAGTATGCACAGGCCATCGCCCAGGCTTATGAGATTAAAGTAGAAGTTATTATCGAAGAAAGCGCTTTAAGTCTTTACAATGATGATGAACTAGCGGCTATTGCAGCTGAAAGTTGTACCAAGGTTTTTGGAGAAGGAAAAAATCTCAGTTTACCTAAGTACATGGGGTCCGAGGATATGCCCTATTACTTCCAATATGCTCCAGGAGTGTACGCTTTTTTAGGATACAAAAATGAAGAGAAGGAAGCTATTTACTTCCCCCACCATGAAAGATTCAAGATTGATGAAGATTACCTAAAATACGGGACAGCCTTACATATTCAGTTTGCTCTAGACTTTTTGTCTAGCAAGTCCTAATTTGATGTTTGTATCTCTTTTGGAGTACTATGCCGTTCTTCTAAATTGTTCCTGATTTGAGGATTTGAATTCTCATAGCTGAGCACACTATAGCTGGGTAGATTTGTGTAACCACCAAGGAGGAATTTAGTGTGCTTCAGCTAGAGAAGATTAGCAAAGAGTATCGGACAGGGGACTTGGTCCAGAAGGCTCTTGATCAAGTAGATATAAATTTTCGGGAGAGTGAATTTGTCGCAATTCTGGGCCCTAGTGGTTCAGGAAAAACCACTCTCCTCAATATTATTGGTGGGTTAGACCGCTATGATAGTGGAGATCTGATAATTCGAGGGAACTCCACTAAAAAATATAAGGACCGGGATTGGGACTCCTACCGCAATCATACCATCGGTTTTGTTTTTCAAAGTTATAATCTGATCCCCCATCAGTCCGTTTTGGCCAATGTGGAATTGGCTCTCACTATTTCCGGAGTATCCCGGGGAGAGCGTCGCAGACGGGCCAAAGAAGCACTAGAAAAAGTAGGATTAGGGGATCATCTACATAAAAGACCTAATCAGCTTTCTGGTGGGCAGATGCAGCGAGTGGCTATTGCCAGAGCCCTTATCAATAATCCGGATATTCTTTTAGCTGATGAACCCACTGGTGCCCTTGATACAGAGACTAGCCTGCAAGTGATGGAGCTTTTACAGGAAGTAGCCAAAGACCGACTGGTAGTAATGGTTACCCATAATCCGGAACTGGCGGAGAATTATGCTACTCGGATTGTCCGTTTACGGGATGGAAAAATCATGGATGATTCTAATCCTTATCTTGTGGATACTACCAACCTTGACCCACCTACGCACAAAAATCTGGGCAAGGCTTCTATGTCTTTTCTCACAGCTTTGTCCCTTAGTTTTAATAACTTACGGACCAAAAAGGGCAGGACTCTCCTAACTGCTTTTGCCGGTTCCATTGGGATTATTGGTATTGCCTTGATTTTGGCTTTGTCTAATGGAGTCAATAACTATATTAACGATATCCAAGAAAGTACCATGCTCTCTTACCCTATAACTATTGAGGCTCAGACTTTCGATCTCGCTAGTATGATGGCTGCCGGCCATGAAAAATCCAACCGGGAAGTTACCCATGAGAAGGATGGAGTCTATTCTAATTCTAGAGATGTAGAATTGGCAGCTAATGTAGTTATGAGCTTTACCAAGAATAATTTAACAGATTTTAAAAAGTATTTGGATAATCCGGATAACGAGATCCATCAATACCTTGGGGAAAATGGAATCAACTATTCCTATCCTGTTAAATTTGATGTCTATACCTATGATCCGGAAGATGTTTTAATCAATACTGATGGCGTGGTCATAGAAGAGGATGATAAATCCTCCACTTTCTCTAGATTTCGTAGGAGAGGGATGGGGGATATGAGCAGCATGGGGAACATGGGGAACATGGGGAACATGGGGAACATGGGGATGATGGGAAGCTCCTCTGGAAATTTTGCCGAAATGCTGCCAGGTCAGGGAGAAGAGCTAATTAGTGCTGCCATCAAGGATAACTATGATCTTTTGTATGGTAAGTGGCCCCAAGATTATCGGGAGGTAATTTTGGTTTTGGATAAAAACAATGAGATCCCATTGACCACTCTCTACGAATTAGGTATGCTCCCTTCCGCCGAATATAAGGAGTTGGTGGATAAAATAGAAAATGGGGAAGAGATAGCGCCAGAAACAATTAGGTGGAATTACGAAGATTTTGCAGGGAAAATCTTTTACTTACTCCCTGCCAGTGCCCAATATGAGAAAAAGGAAAATGGTAGATATATTTTTATCGGTGAAGATCCGGAAAAACTACCGGAAATAATGGACGAGGCAATAGAATTAAAAGTTGTCGGGGTAATCCGCCCTACTCAGGAATCGGAAACATCTTTTATCTCGGGTGTAATTGGCTATACCCAGGCTTTGACTGATTATCTTATAGACTATACTGATTCCAGTCCCATAGTTAAGGACCAAAAAGCTCAACCAGAGGTCAATATCTTAAATGGCTTGACCTTTTCTCCCGCTGATGAGGTAACGAAAATCCAGGATACTATAAAATATTTGTCAGGTCTGAACATCTCGGAAAAAGCATCTTTCAGTATAGGTATTATGAGATCTGTTTATGGGGATGACCCTCAAAGAGGGGAGATGCTGGCAAATATGAGTGAGGCGGAATTGGCAGGGGCCCTTGACCAATACCTGGA
>JAAZLD010000269.1 GCA_012799495.1 Desulfitobacterium sp.
ATAAAGATAACACGGTTGGGAAATACAACTCACCGAGAGGACCTAGTAAGCACATACCCTATAGAATATCAAGATGTAGCATTGTTCAACCCCACCAATGGGTTTGCTGCTTTTCTAATTCCAGCGGTATTAATCTTAGTGATTCAACAATCTCTCCTACTTGGAATAGGCTTAGCTGTAGGTACTGCTAGGGAAAAAAACAGATTCAAGGATTTAGTTCCTATTAATAAACATTACAATGGAACCTTACGAATTGTTCTAGGAAAAGGGCTATGTTATTTTATGATCTACGCCTTGATTTCTATTTATGTTCTATGTGTTGTACCTCGAATTTTCAACCTAAACCAAATAGGGATGCCACAAGATTTACTTCTGTTTGTTCTTCCCTACTTAGCAGCATGTATCTTTTTTGCCATGACTGCTTCAATTGCCATACGCAATAGGGAGACACCTATGCTTATCTTTGTTTTCAGCTCTATCCCTTTACTCTTCATTTCTGGCATTTCATGGCCTGGAGCAGCTGTTCCTGATTTTTGGAAAACCATCTCTTACATTTTTCCTTCAACCTTTGGAATTAATGGTTTTGTACGCATCAATAATATGGGAGCTACTTTGCATGAAGTTAAGTTGGAGTATCAGGCGCTTTGGCTTCAAGCAGGATTCTATTTTATTACAACTTGTTTAGTCTATAGGTGGCAAATAATAGCCAGTAGAAAACATGCCATTGATAGGTATTTTGAGCTCAAGAAAAAAAGAGCAAAATGATATAATTAAAAAGGGAGGTTTAAACCTCCCTTTTTAATTTATCTATGTGTAATTTCAACAATCTTAGTTGGATCTTTTTCCCGGTTTCTCTTATCTACTTGTTCAACGAGCTCTACAGCAAGTTGAGCGAAAGATTGCCCAGTAATAGTATCCTCTTTAAGAGCTACAGGTGATCCTTGATCTCCACCCTCACGTATACTTTGAACCAAAGGAATCTGTCCCAGTAGCGGTATGTTCGCCTCCTTTGCTAGCTTCTTAGCTCCATCTTTTCCAAAAATATAGTATTTATTTTCAGGAAGTTCGGCAGGAGTAAACCAAGCCATGTTTTCTACAAGTCCTAAAATAGGTACAGCAACCTTGTCGTTAGTAAACATATTAATTCCCTTTCGAGCATCAGCTAGTGCCACTTCCTGCGGAGTACTAACAACTACAACTCCTGTTAAAGCTAATGTTTGAACAATCGTGAGGTGAATGTCACTTGTCCCTGGAGGTAGGTCTATTAGTAAGTAATCTAAATCTCCCCAGTTGGCATCTCCTATTAATTGCTTCAGAGCATTACTAGCCATCCCACCACGCCAAAGTGTAGCCTGATCTGGGTCAACAAAAAAGCCAATAGAGAGCAATTTAACATTGTATTTACTGATTGGTGCTATCAGTTCACGCCCACCTACTTCCACTAGGATAGGACGTGCATCTTCAACCTGAAACATCTTGGGTATTGAAGGTCCAAAAATATCGGCATCCAACAGACCTACTTGATAACCTTGTTTAGCCAATGCTACAGCTAAGTTTGCTGATACGGTCGATTTTCCAACACCTCCTTTTCCTGAGGAGATTCCTATTACATTCTTTACTTGTGGAAGGAGTTTTCCCACCTCAGGTCTTGCCTCTTTTATAGTTCGCACTGAGATGTTACCCTTAATATCCACCTCTTCACTAACAAAGGTCAGAATAGCAGTCTCTGCTGCCTTTACTACCGATTTAATAAACGGATCTGTCGGCTTCTCAAAAAGCAGAGAAAAGGAAACTTTCATACCTTCGATTCGAATATTATCTTCAGCCATTCCAGCCTCAACTAAATTCTTACCTGTTCCTGGATAACGAACTGTTTTTAACGCATCTAAAATTAACTTAGGATATAGTGTCATTCTATTTATTATTATTTACTTGTTTCCAAACCGCTACGCTTACTACGGTTGTAGCTACGGTAGGAATCCAATTCTATTTCAACATCTGGTTCTTTCAAGTCCCCTTCTTGGGGCAATTGAAATTTAATATATTTTATCGTGAGTCCTCGATCTAGCCATTGCTGTTCATAATAGGTTTTAATCCCTAAAATCTCATCAATTAAATTAGAGTGATATAAATCTTCTGTTTCAAAAAGAA
>JAAZLD010000270.1 GCA_012799495.1 Desulfitobacterium sp.
CGCCACCATGAGGTGTGGAGAAGGTCTTATGCAAATTCAAATGAATCACATCAAAACCCATATCTCCTGGACGAGCAATTCCCATGATGGCATTAGCATTAGCCCCATCATAATAAACTAAGCCACCTACATCATGGATAATCTTAGTTAATTCTAGAATATCTTCCTCAAAGAGCCCTAAAGTATTGGGGTTTGTGAGCATTAAAGCTGCTACTTCTTCATCAGCAACTTCACGCAAAGCTTCTAGATCTACACAGCCCCGTTCATTGCTGGGTACCTGGACAATCTTATAGCCTGCCATAGCTGCCGTAGCAGGATTAGTCCCGTGAGCAGAGTCGGGAACAATAACCTTGGTCCGCTTATGATCTCCTCGCTGTTCATGATAAGCTTTAATGATCAAAATTCCAGTCATTTCCCCATGGGCACCGGCAGCAGGTTGTAAATTAAAAGCATCCATCCCAGTTATAGCTGCCAAATCCTCTTGGAGCTCATACATAAGCTGCAAGGCACCCTGAGTCAATTCTTCTGGTTGGTAAGGATGAAGTTGTGTAAACCCAGGTAAGCGAGCTAATCTTTCGTTTACCTTAGGATTATATTTCATGGTGCAGGAACCTAAGGGATAAAAGCCAGAGTCCACTCCATGATTAAAAGTGGAAAGGCGAGTAAAATGTCGAACTACGTCAATCTCCGCCACTTGGGGAAGTTCAGGATCCTCTGTGCGCAGATAAGAACTGGGCACTAACTCCTCTACTGGCACTTCAGGTACATCACAGGGAGGCAAACTTACACCTTTCCGCCCTTCTCGACTTAGTTCAAAGATTAGTGGTTCTAAGGTCTTCATTTTACAATCTCCCCCAATCTAGCCACTAATTGATCAATATCATCCTTACTCTTAGTTTCTGTCACACAGAAAAGAAGATGATTCTCTAATTCCGGATAGAATTGGGCAAGATCCAATCCGCCAATGATCTTATCCTTTAGGAGCTCTTGGTTAATCTTTTTTGGACTGATATTAGTTTTAATTACAAATTCATTAAAATAAGGGGAGCTAAAGGCCAACTCTACCCCCGGAAGCTTGGCCATTTCTTGAGCTGCATAATGGGCTTTCCGAAGATTCAATTCCCCTAATTCCTTTAGACCTTGTTTCCCAAGACCAGATAGATGGATAGTAAAGGCTAGAGCACATAAGGCCTCATTAGAGCAAATATTAGAAGATGCTCTTTCCCGGCGAATATGCTGTTCTCTGGCCTGGAGAGTTAAAACAAAACCCTTCTTACCATTCTTGTCTTTAGTAGCTCCTACGATCCGCCCAGGCATACGCCGAGTTAACTTTTCCCGGCAAGCCATGAATCCTAAATAGGGACCACCATAACTCAGTGGGTTACCTAAAGACTGCCCTTCTCCTACCACGATATCTGCACCGATTTCACCAGGGGATTTGAGAAGCCCTAAAGTCACGGGATTTACTACCATTACCAATAAAGCTCCCTGAGCATGGACAAGTTTCTGAATTTCTTCAGCCTTTTCTAGAGCACCAAAGAAGTTAGGGCTTTGGAGCAGTACTCCAGCTACCTCTTTGTCGAGAGCCTTTTCCAGGTACTCTAAATCTACTACCCCGTCTTTATAGGGGATCTCTTCAATATCCACCCCTCGAGGAGGTAGGTATGTAAATAATACTTCTCGGTATTCGGGATGAATAGTTTGAGGAACAAGAACCTTTTTACGCCTTGTAGCATCACAAGACATTAAGGCTCCTTCAGCTAAAGCTGAAGCACCATCATACATAGAAGCATTGGCTGCGTCCATCCCTGTTAATTCGCAAATCAAGGTTTGAAACTCATAAATAGCTTGCAATGTTCCCTGACTAATCTCTGGTTGATAAGGAGTATAGGCAGTGTAGAATTCTGAACGAAGTAGGAGCTGATCTACATAACTGGGAACAAAATGTTCATATGCTCCTGCTCCTAAATAAGAAGTGTATTCTTCAACAGTTTTATTCTTAGAAGCAATTTTTTGTAGGTGCTTAACTAATTCAAATTCGGACATCCCTTCCCCTATTTCTAACTGGGCTTGGCGTCGAATTTCTTCAGGGATATCCACAAATAAGTCTTCCCAGGAGTTAAGCCCCATTTTTTGCAACATCTCTTCTTGTTGTTCCAGGGTATTAGGCACATATCTCATGGCAATTAACCCTCCTCAGCCACAAACTCCTC
>JAAZLD010000271.1 GCA_012799495.1 Desulfitobacterium sp.
AGATATAGTCATCTTTAACGGTAGCTAGCAAAGCATCAATTACAGTATTCCCTGTTATATATATTTTTCCACTATCGATTCCTTCCTGGAGGAGATTTTCTTTAGCCTTTTGGGTAGGAACAAAATGTATATCAGTAATAGCTGTAGCAAGTTTGCGATTCATTTCTTCTGGAAAAGGTGAGTATTTATTCCCAGTACGTAAACCTGCTTCTACATGTCCCACAGGAATTCGGGCATAAAAGGCCGCAAGTGCAGCTGCAAAGGTGGTAGTAGTATCCCCATGGACAAGGACACAGTCTGGTTGAGCCTTTTGGAATACACCTTCCAGCCCTTTGATAGCTTTCACAGTAATATCCGTTAAAGTTTGGCCAGCTTCCATAAGGTCCAGATCATAATTAGGTTTAATATCAAATAGTTCTAATACTTGATCCAACATTTCTCGATGTTGAGCAGTAACCGCTACTTCACACTTTAAGGGGGTCTTTTCCAAAGCTTGAACAACAGGAGCCATTTTAATAGCTTCTGGGCGAGTACCAAAGACTACCATTACCTTTTTTCCTTCCACTAAGAAACCCTCCTTTAAAATAAGAGGACTAGTAATACTAGTCCTCATCTTGTTCAAGTTCAAGATTGTTCATGTTCAGGATTGTTCAAGTCAAGCTTTATAAGCTCTAGCTCCGCTTCTTCTGCCATTTCTAAGGCTAGTTTGTCTTGATAGGGTATTAAGTAAAAAACCTTTTTAATCCCCGCGTTGATTAGGAGTTTTGTACAAAGGACACAGGGCTGAACTGTAGTATATATATCCGCCCCTTTAATAGATACACCATGTTTCGCTGCTTGGACCAAGGCATTTTGTTCCGCATGGACCGCTCGACAGATTTCAGTTCTTTCTCCGGAAGGTATACCTAATTTTTCCCGTAGGCAGCCTGTTTCAGCACAATGGCTTAAACCTGTTGGGCTACCGTTGTAGCCGGTACTTAAGATTTGTTGGTCTTTGACGATTACAGCCCCTACCTGGCGGCGCATACAAGTGGACCGACTAGCTATAACTTGAGCCATTTGCATAAAGTACTCATCCCAACTTGGGCGTTTACTAACCATCATTTTGTTCCAAAAAGCCGATCTCCGGCATCTCCCAATCCAGGGATAATATATCCCTGTTCATTAAGATGGGAATCCACGGCTGCTACGAATATATCTACATCATCGTGAGCTGATTTTACAACTTGAATCCCCTCCGGCGCAGCAATAAGGCACATGAGCTTAATGTTTTTAGCTCCTCGCTCCTTAAGGAAAGTTATAGCAGCTGCTGCGGAACCACCAGTTGCCAACATAGGATCGATGACTATCAGTTCTCTTTCTTGTACATCAGTAGGAAGCTTACAGTAATATTCTACTGGCTTTAAGGTCTCAGGATCCCGGTAGAGGCCAATATGACCCACCTTAGCTGTAGGGATCAACTTTAACATACCGTCTACCATTCCTAATCCCGCCCGCAAAATAGGAATCAGACCAACTTTGCGCCCGGCGATCTGTTTAGCTTTCATCGTAGCCACAGGAGTTTCAACCTCTATCTCTAAGAGGGGAAAATCCCTGGTTACTTCATAAGCCATTAGCATAGCAACTTCTTCTACTAATTCCCGAAAATCTTTGGAACCAGTATTTTTATCCCGGATTAAAGATATTTTATGCTGTATTAGTGGGTGATCCAATATGTGGACTTTTGCCATGAATTTCAACTCCTAATCTAGATTGGTGTAAAGGGGAAACTCTTTGCAGATTTCTTCTACTATTGCTTTAGCTTTTGCTGCACCTTCCTCAGTACGCTCTGTTAAAGCAATATTCATGGCCTCAGCAATTTTCTTCATACCTTCTGTATCCATTCCCCGAGTTGTCACTGCTGGGGTTCCGATGCGGATACCACTTGTAATAGCAGGACTAGCAGGGTCATAAGGAATTGTGTTTTTATTTACTGTGATCCCTATTTCATCGAGAATTGCTTCTGCTTCCTTACCTGTTAAGCCTTTGGAGCGGACATCTACTAAGATTAAATGATTATCTGTTCCTCCTGAAACTAAGCGGAAGCCTTTCTCAACTAAAGCCTGGGCTAATACTTTAGCATTTTCTACAACTTGTTTTTGGTATTCATTAAACTCTGGTTTTAAGGCTTCACCAAAGGCCACCGCTTTAGCAGCAATGACATGCATGAGAGGTCCACCTTGAATACCAGGGAAAACAGCTTTATCAATTGCCTTAGCATGTTCTTCCTTACAAAGGATCAGCCCACCTCGAGGTCCCCTTAAGGTCTTATGAGTGGTAGATGTAACAAAATCTGCTTCGGGAACAGGATTAGGATGAAGTCCTGCAGCTACAAGTCCTGCAATATGAGCCATATCTACCATAAAGTATGCTCCTACTTCTTCGGCGATTTCTCTCAACCGAGAGAAATCAATAATCCGTGGATAAGCACTTGCACCAGCTACGATAAGCTTTGGTTTGTGTTCTCTAGCGATCTCAGCCACTTTGTCATAGTCAATTTTCTCTGTTTCTGGATCTACTCCATAGTCCACAAAATTATAGTAAATACCGGAAAGGTTAACTGGGGAGCCATGGGTTAAATGGCCACCATGAGAAAGATTCATACCTAAAACTGTATCCCCAGGTTTTAAAATAGCGAGATAAACGGCGGTATTAGCTTGGGCACCGGAATGAGGCTGGACATTGGCATGTTCCGCTCCAAAAAGCTTTTTGATCCTTTCTCTTGCCAAATTCTCCACAATATCTACATACTCACAGCCCCC
>JAAZLD010000272.1 GCA_012799495.1 Desulfitobacterium sp.
CCTCCCTCTATATACTTTGATTTACTTCAAAATGCTCCTGTTTTCTTAGAATTACTCAAACATCATTTTTACGAATGTATTGGTGGGCGTAGCGTTCGTCCAGAGTACAGAATATTCTAACAGGGTTGAATCCATCCTAACAGCCAAATTGTGAACATTTGGTTGAAAATGGATATGACCATGCCCTATTCTCCACACTGCTTATGGCCGCTTACCCTCCCATGTATCACGGGATTTTTATCCATACATTCCTTCGTCCTGCGTATCCACAAGGTGGAGGTCGGAAAAAGCTCCTTTGCTGGGTCTTTTGCCCGAATGGGTTAAATAAGCTCCGACTCTGCATTGTTGGTGTTTGTTCGTTCCAAAAAGAGCCAGGTGCATTTGATTCAATTCGTTCTTAAATGCTTAAACTGCCTGTAATGCTTCTATTTGAGGTAAACCTTTTAAGAGTTTGTTTCCATCAAATTCACATTGTTTCCTACCGATTACAAACAGTACCCTTAAGAGTTTCCCACACAACGCGATCAGTGATTGTTGTTTCTTCAATGGGTTGTTGGGGCGGGTCGTGTAGTAATGATGGAGCGCCTTGAATGTCGGGTTGCTCGCCACTAATGGGCGGACGGCCAGATATAAGGCTTTCCGTAGTTTCTTTCGCCCTCGTTTCGTTATTCTCGTTTGTCCTTTGAACTTCCCTGAACTGTGTTCTCTTAAGGACAAACCTGCCATGTTCACCAATTGTTGTGGGTGATCATACTTTGTGAGATCTCCAACTTCAGAGAAAAACGTGGCGACTGTAATGGTTCCAAGACCCTTGATGTTCGTCATTTCTTGAGCGCCTGGGATGTCTTTCATGACTTCCGTGATTTCTTTGTCGAGTTCGGTTAATTGACGCTGGTAGAGCTCGTATTGGTCTAAGAGACTGTGGATTTCTTTTCTCGCAAATCGTAGTCCGACTTTAATGCCTACGCTTTTTCTTGCCTTTTCCAGTAACTGGATGGCACGCTTGATTCCTACACCTCGATTGATGACGGTTTTCCATTGTGCCAACACTTCTTCCGGTGTCATATCCTGAAGATCAGATGGAAATGGAAATTCGCGTAGGGTAAAGAGAGCGGTCTTCCCTTCCCAGTCTTTGAACACGTCATTGAACTCAGGAAAATACCGTTGAATGTGATTCTGAATGCGGCCGTCGACGACAATCAGCTGTTTGACGAGTTGATCTCGCAATTTGATCCCTTCCCGTAATTCGGCATAAATGCCATCAAGAAGATTAGGTACAGAGTATCGACCGTCTTTGACAAGCTGTGCAATGACACGCGCATCCTTGGTGTCATTTTTCGTAGGCGAGTTATCATCAAGCTCTTTGGACTTTTTCACGTGCATCGGATTGACCAACACGAGGTTGATCCCTTTGGCTCTTAAATAATAGGCCAGGCTCAACCAATAATGGCCGGTTGGTTCTGCGCCAATGATCAGCTCGTTTTTTCCATGTTCTTTTTGAAGCTTGGAAATCCAGTTTAAAAGCTGTTCAAAACCATGTATACGGTTATCAAAGATCAGTCTTTTTCCGAACTCAAACCCTCGATCATCCTGTGCACGGGCCACGTGTTTGTCCTTGGCGATGTCAATTCCTACAATCAAAGTGGATGGTGTGATTTGCGATAATTTGTGGTTTTGGTTATAATTCATTTTGAGTCCTCCTTGGTATTTATAAAATTCGGGGTCATGATCATGACACCCCGTACTATACCAAGAGGGCTCTTTTTTGTTCAACCTTCAAATTTCTTCATTACAGGAATGCTCCTTTTTATAAATTCGGTAAATTGTTTTCACTAATCTTATATTGCATATTTCGTGCCAAGTTTTACAAAGGCCGAAACCCGGATAAATAAGGGTTTTTTTATGTAGATGTTTTCAGAATGACAGAAATAATCAATGCTTGAAGAAAAAAGCTTTTCAGATTGACAGTTCCTATGAGTGTAATCTTACATAGGGGGAGGGGGTTGGATTCATAGATATAAATAAAAAAGAGCTAATAGCCTCGTCCTTAAAGTATTATTGAAATATTGTTGGAAAGAATAAATCATAAAAATAGAAATTATGAAAAGAGTAGATCATAAAGAAATTTAGATTTGATCAAGTAGATACGTACTTGCTCACAAAAAAACATAAGGTTATAATGATTTGATAGGAATATGGAGGAGAATGTATCATGCTAATTGTCGCAGCATATTTGGCAGCCAATGTAGCTGCCAATTTATCTGTAACTTATTTTGGACCCATATCTACGCCCATCAATGCTTTTTTGTTAATTGCTTTTGACTTGGCAGCCCGGGATAAACTTCATGAAGAATGGTCTCATAAACATCTTTGGCCAAAGATGCTTTTGTTAGTAGGATCAGGGGCATTACTGTCATATTTTCTTAACCGGGATGCTGGCCCCATTGCCATTGCCTCATTTATCGCCTTTTTATTAACTGGATTAACTGACACTGTAGTTTATCAAGCTTTGAAAAAACATCCTCGTATTATTAAGTCAAATGGCTCTAACATAGCTTCAGCTGCAGTAGATTCTGTTGCTTTTCCTACTTTAGCCTTTGGAACTTTTATACCTTATGCAGTCTTTGGACAGTTTTTTGCAAAAGTATTTGGGGGATATATTTGGTCCCTAATTCTTTTCCGGAAGGATAGGAAAAAGTTAAAAGATGAACTTAATACAACTTAATAAGATAAGGAGTTTGTTATGAAAAAAGCAGTAATTTTACTTTCAGGGGGTTTGGACAGTACCACCTGTATGAGCGTAGCTGCAAAAGAGGGTTATGATCTTTATCCCCTCTCTTTTGATTATGGACAAAAACACCAAAGAGAATTAGAGGCAGCTAAGACTATCGCCCAATCCTATGAGGTTAAAGAACATCGTATTATTCGCCTGGACCATGTTGGTGGAAGTGCTTTAACAGACAGTTCCCTTCCTGTGCCAGATTATGAAGGGGAGGATGAGATTCCAGTAACCTATGTTCCAGCCCGTAATACTCTTTTTCTGAGCTATGCCTTGGGCTATGGAGAGGTTATTGGTGCGGAGGCGATTTTTATAGGTATTAGCTCAGTGGACTATAGTGGTTATCCTGATTGCCGACCTGAATTTTTGCAAGCTTTTCAAAAAGTTGCTGAAGAAGGAACAAAAGCAGGGGTAGATGGTCGAGTTATGGCAATTAAGGCCCCACTTTTATATTTGTCAAAAGCTGATACTATTCGTTTAGCAATTGATAATGGTGCCCCCCTTCATTTAACAACTAGCTGTTACCGTGGTAAAGAAAAAGCTTGCGGAACTTGTGATAGTTGCATCCTTAGATTAAAAGGCTTTGCCGAATCTGGTCTTAAGGATCCTATAGAATATGTTAGTAAATAACTTTGGAAGATTAAGTCATAAAACAAACTGGTTAACAGAAAAAATAACCTCATTTGAGGTTATTTTTTACGCAAGCAACTTTCTAGAAGATAATAGAGGATGAAAGTACTATGGAAGTATTATTATAAAAGACGTAGATCTGATAGGATTATTTAAGGAGATAAAGATGAGCCGTAGTTACAAGACCTTGATCTCAATCTTATTTGGATTGATTAGTTTTGTAGGAGTTTTCTTCGCAAGCCGATTTGATTTTAATGGTTTTTCCATTAATATTACATGGAGTTTAATGCTCCCCTTATTGGTAGCATTGGCCTGGGGAATTAAGTATGGTGTTATTAGTGTTGTAGCTAGCCCTATTATTTTTTATCCTTTTATTCTAGGGTCTTATAATGGCTGGGCATCCTTGATTCCTTCCTTATCCCTTCTATTTTGGATTATTATTCATGGTTATGGAAGTGAAAAGCGCCAGAAATCAAATAAGCTAGTTTACAATCTATATCTTTTACAGTTTATATATGTGATTATTCGGTTTGTGGTTTATATTACTCTATTTCCCATGTTTATTAGGTTAAATGAAGTGGTTACACCTTTTTGGAATCCTCAAGCCTATACGGAAATAGAAATGGGGATTGTTTTTCTATTCGTAATCAAGGGAATCATTGTTGAATCGATTTTATTAGGATTTTGCGATGCTGCCCTACTCCTTCCTTTTGTTCGGGAATTTTTCAATCTCCCCATCTCAAGTGGAGCACGCTATAACACCTATATTTTGTCCGGTATTGTTCTATTAGGCTTATGTTTTACATTTGCTGTATTAGCAATTTATAGCTATATTTCTACAGAAATCTCTTTCTTTACCTGGATCCTAAATCCAACAGAAGAAATCCGGGTCACCTTCTTATGTGCTATTATTTTGTTTTTTATTATGGGTGGGATCACTATTCGTTTTGTCCAGCGAGTGGTGGAGACACAAGCCCAACTGAGAGTTCGCGAGAGCCAGTTAGAGGAGGCTTTGAAAGATATTCAAAGCTTAAATGAGGAACTGGAACAGCGAGTTCTAAAAAGAACAGGTGAGCTGCAAAATGCCGTCAGTGAGTTGGAAGGGTTTGCTTATACTATATCCCATGATTTACGGTCCCCCATCCGAGCTATTGAAGGATATACTAATTTTATTCTTGAGGATTATGGCGATGAACTCAATCCAGAAGCCAACGAAATGTTAGGGCATATTAAAAAGATTTGCCAAGATATGAATACACTTATCCACCGTTTGTTGGAATATTCTATTACGTCAAAGCAAGAATTGGTCCTCCAACGGGTAAACCTAAAGGACCTTGTTCGTAGTGTTTACGAAGAACTGAAAGTGGCTCACCCTGGCCGTAATGTGGAGTTAATCATAGAGAATGAATTACCCATTGTAATGGGAGAACAGGTACTATTAAGGCAAGTCCTTGAAAATGTTCTTTCTA
>JAAZLD010000029.1 GCA_012799495.1 Desulfitobacterium sp.
TGTGGCCATGGGTCACGCCCTACCAGATGCCAGAGCAATTATGATGATCAAAAGTACGAGAGGCTCTGGAAAAGCTCTCAGGTCCAATATTGTCTTTAGCTACGGTAATTGCTCTGTACCCAAACATTTACGGGATATTATTGTCACAGAGTATGGGATTGCTGACGTGCGCAGTAAACCGGAAAAACATGTAATCGCTGAATTAATTAATATCGCCGACTCCCGCTTTCAAAACCAACTCCTAGAACAAGCTAAGAAAGCTGGCAAACTTCCTCTAGATTACGAAATTCCTGAAGAATATCGTAATAATTACCCTGAAAAAATAACTTCCCTACTTAAGCCCTACCAAGATAAGGGATTCTTCAAACCATTTCCTTTTGGTACAGATTTAACAGAGATGGAAGTCGCTCTCGGAGGAGCCTTAAAAGGTATGAAAAGACTAGCTAGTGGCAACCCTCTAAAACTAGCTACTGGTTTAGCACTTGAATTCTTAAGACCGATCCCTGCCAATAGTGCTCCCTACCTAGAGAGAATGAGCCTGGAAAATCCCTCCTCTTTTAAAGAGAGAGTCTATCGGAAAATGGTTCTTTTCGCCTTACGGAACAATAACATACTAGCTAGCACACCCCCTTCTTCCCAAACTCCAAATGTAGCAAAATCTGCCCAATAATGAACAAAACAGCGCCTCCCTAAGGGGGTGCTGTTTGCTATTAGATTACTTACGTGTCATATCAAAGATCTGTTGAACATCCTTATCTCCACGGCCTGATACATTAACAATCAGAATCTGTTCAGGGCTCATGGTAGGAGCTATTTTAGCAGCATGGGCAACTGCGTGGGCACTTTCTAAAGCGGGGATAATTCCCTCTGTGCGAGAAAGAAGATAGAAAGCGTCTAAGGCTTCTTGGTCAGTTACGGAGACATATTCACCCCGTCCTGAGTCTTTAAGGTAGCTATGTTCAGGGCCTACTCCTATATAATCTAATCCGGCAGAGATTGAATGAGTAGGCATGGGGTTTCCTTGATCGTCTTGCACCATGTAACAACGAAAACCATGAATAACTCCTGGCTCTCCTGCATTAAGAGGAGCAGCGTGTTTTCCTGTATCTAAACCTAAACCTGCTGGTTCTACTCCGATGAGACGTACTGAAGAGTCATTTATAAAGTTTGCGAAAGCACCGATAGCGTTGCTTCCCCCTCCTACGCAAGCTAGTACCGCGTCAGGTAGACGTCCTTCTGCTTTTAAAATTTGCTCTTTAGCTTCTTTACTAATAACAGATTGAAAATGCTTAACAATTGAAGGATATGGATGGGGACCTACTGCAGACCCTATAAGATAAAAGGTGTTATCATAATTTTCCGCTAAATCTAATAGGGCTTCATCGATAGCTTCCTTCATGCTTCCTTCGCCATTATTTATAGCTTTAACTTCAGCACCGAGAATTTCCATCCGGAAAACATTAAGGGCTTGCCTTTTTGTATCATGTTCGCCCATATAAATAACACAATCAAGACCGAATAATGCACAGGCTGTAGCTGTAGCCACTCCGTGCTGTCCAGCACCTGTTTCAGCAATAATTCGTGTTTTGCCCATATGTTTGGCAATTAAAGCTTGCCCAATGGCATTATTTATTTTATGAGAGCCAGTATGGTTCAACTCTTCTCGTTTTAGATAAATTTTAGCTCCCCCAAGTTTTTTTGTAAGTTTCTCAGCGAAATATAGGGGATTAGGACGGCCAGCATATTGCTCTAAATAATAGTCTAGTTCCTTGTTAAATTCAGGATCCTGCTTGCATTTTTCGAATAATTCTTCGATTTGATCCATGACTTTTTGTAATTCTGGAGGAACATAACTTCCGCCATATTCTCCGAAATAACCTTTTTGTGCTTTCTCCATTGATTATCCCTCCGATTTTTAATTTATTAAAGCTTCCAAAATACGATATAAATATAAAAAACTTCTATCCTTACAAGTTTTCCTTGTAAGGACAGAAGTTTACTTCCGTGGTGCCACCTTTTTTCATATTGCATCTATAACCGAAAAAGGCCATAGTGACAATACCTCATTACAGATACGGAGTAAGTGCATTTTTGACCATAATAATGTGTTCAAAAAGTGCCTTCTCGATATCCTGTTTCTATAACGGGAAACCCCCGGCGGATCCTACTTACTTACGTGTTCAGATTGCAACTCAAAGACCCATTCATCCTAAAGACCCTGGATCAGGCTTCCACCATCCCTGACTCGCTCACCAGTTCAAAAAGGACTACTCTTTCTTCTCATCGTTTTTTTAGTATTTGCAATAAATTGTATAGTATATTTTCTGGGAAGTCAATAGTTACCTTATGTACTATTCCTTTGCATCCACTTCTATAAAGGGAACAGCCCCACCTGTAACATTGGGTAGTTTACCGTCCCATTTTTCAATAGCTTTCATTTGAGCTTCGATTTCTCTAAGTTTCACTAATTCAGGAGTTACCTCTTGTTTTTGAAGTCGCAAAGATTCAGCTTCTGCTTTGGCCTGTTCAACCTTTTGTTTGGCCTCGATTTCAACTCTTTGAAGATCTAGTCCGGCTTTTAAAGCTTGCTGTTCAGCGATTTGTTTTTGTTCAATAGCATTATTAAATTCTTCACTAAACTTAAACTCTGTAATATTAATCTCATCTAAGACCATGTAATAGTTAGCTAGTTTATTAGAAAGGGTCTCTTTTATTTTAGCACTAACTTCCGAACGCTTAGAAATTAACTCCTCTGCAGTGTATTGGGCAGTGATAGCTTTTACAGACTCACCAATTGCAGGGTCCACAATTCGTTCCCCATACGCTAATCCCACATTTTGGTAAAGCTTATTAA
>JAAZLD010000273.1 GCA_012799495.1 Desulfitobacterium sp.
AAGATATGTTTTCTACGCTGCCATGGGAGTATCCGGTGTCGGATTATCCTAAAATACAATACCTCGTACCTTATAGATAAAGGGAGTATCCGAAGGGTACTCCCTTCTTTCATAGGAAAAAATATTTTATATGGGATATGAAGCTGGTATAATGTAGATAAATGTCGAACAGCCGGAGGTGAGTAGGGTGAAACTCAGTGATGTTCGCATAAGAACACGCTTCATAGTATTATTAGCAGGTGTTCTGGCTGTTTCTCTTTTAATGAATGTGGTTTGGATTTATCTTAACCAAGAAAAACAAGCTGAGAGAGAAATGCAAGAAAAAGCCTATGTTCTCTCTAAACAAATGGATGCAGTTTGGGAGTTCATGGTTATTAACCAAGATGTAATCAACTATGACGCCAATGGTGAGTATAACTTTAAAAAACTTCACTGCTCTATTGTGGGAAAAAGTATCGGTAAGTTATTTGGACGAAAAACAGGATATACTATTCGCTATACTAATTTTGAACCAAGAAATAAGGCGGATGTTCCTGATGAATTTGAACTTAAAGCCTTAAATACCTTTGCAGGAGATAATACTAAAGAAGAATTCTATAAAATTACGGACTTTGAAGGAAAACGGTCTTTCCGTTATACTGCTCCCATGCGGATCGAAGAAAATTGTTTAGAATGTCATGGTGAGCCAGCAGGAGAATTAGATATTTTAGGTTATCCTAAAGAAGGATGGAAAACTGGCGATTTAGGTGGGATCATGAGTATCGTTATGCCTATAGATATCTATGCGGAAAACATTTATTCCAATGTAACAAAACAAGTAATCTATATTTTCCTAGTTACCTTTATAATTGTCTTAGTCATTTTTTACGCTATGTCTAAATTAGTGACTAATCCACTTAGCAAACTAAAAAAGGCCATGAATCAAGTTAAAACTGGGGACTTAAATATTAACCTTACGAATATTGATGCTCAAGGTGAAATTAAAGATTTATCCGATCATTTTGAAATAATGACAGCAGAGCTGCGAAACCTCTATAATGACTTAGAAAAAAAGGTCCAGTTAAGGACTCAAGACTTAGCAAGAGCAAAAGATATCTTGGAAACCCAAAGACTTCAGCTTGAGGAAGCTAACCGACGTTTGCGAGAAGATAATCAGTATAAATCAGACTTTTTGGCTATCGTCAGTCACGAATTAAGAACCCCCTTGACCTCCATTATTGCCTTTGCAGAGGTTCTAGAAAGAGGGAAAAACTCTAAGGACGAAAAAGAGCAAAAAGTAATACAGGAAATCAAAGGTAATAGTATGGTTCTCCTGGGCATGATTAACAATATTTTAGATATGGCTCGCATTGAAGCTGGAAGAAAGGAACTAGTTCTAGAACCAATTGATCTTGTAGATGTGATCAATGCTGTGGAAAGTGTCGTAAAACCTCTAGTAGATAAAAAAGGGATTAACTTCTCCACTCAAGTCCAACATGATGTACCCCTAATTGAAGGGGATAGAGATAGCATTCGGAGTATTGTAGAAAACCTAATTAGTAATGCTATTAAATTTACTCCTAAGGGTGGGGTGATCAATGTTAGGGTTGTATATAATTCTCAGAAAAAAGAAGTTTTAATCAGTGTCCAGGATAATGGTATAGGTATTCAGAAGAAAGATCAGCCCTATATTTTTGAGAAATTTGTTCAAAGTGACACTTCCATTCAGAGACAATTTGGAGGAAGTGGTTTAGGATTAGCTTTAACTAAAGAATTAGCAGAACTTCATGAAGGCTGGATTAAAGTATATAGTGAGTATGGCAAAGGTAGTACATTCACTGTAGGACTTCCTGCCATTGAAGAAGGGGACTTACTACAGATGGAGTTTTAATTCTCCTTCTGTACATACTCTCTAGTAGTATTACTGAGGGGAGATTTCTATCAAGTCATATAGTCAGGATTTGTGAGGGATGTCGATGAAAAAAAGTAAGATCATGTTAGCAGATGATGAAGAAAGTATCCGCGTCGTAGTGGAACATATTGTAACAGAAGATGGTTATGAATTTTGCTATGCATCTGATGGAGCTGAAGCTTTAGAGGTTTTTGAAAAAGAAAAACCAGATCTCCTCATTCTAGATGTAATGATGCCCAAGCTCAATGGCTTTGATGTTTGTACCGAAATCCGCAAAAAAGGGAGCAATGTCCCTATTATTATCTTATCTGCCAAAGGGGATATTGTAGATAAAAGTGTTGGTTTTAAGGCTGGAGCTGATGATTACCTAGTGAAGCCTTTTAGCTCCTTGGAGCTATCCTTGCGGATAGAAGCTCTCCTTCGTCGAGCTGAGCATCATACTGGGACAATGGAGAATGTAGAGAAAAGAGATAGCTTTAAATACGGAGAATTGGAAATCTTCTATAATCGCTACGAAGTGAGGCTTCGAGGAGAACCAGTGGATCTCACCCCTAAGGAATTTCAAATTCTTGCTTATATGACTAGTCACCCTGGAGAAGTGTTTACCCGTGAGCAATTATTATCTTATGTCTGGGGAGAAGATTATATAGGGGAATTAACTAGTATCGCAGTCTTTGTTCGTAAAATACGGCAAAAAATCGAGGACGACCCTTCAAAGCCTAAATACCTCCAAACAGTATGGGGTATAGGATATAAATTTGGAGAAAAGTAAAAGAAAAGTAAAAGAAAAGTAAAAGAAAAGTAAAAGAAAAGGTGGTATTTGATAATGAGTGAAAAACAAGATGCCATAGCCATTATCTTAGCTAATCGCAGTTATTTATATAGGTTGCTGCAACGTGTCTTTGGTACTGATCCCCAGCTTGAAATCTTGGAAACAGCTGTTAGCGAACATACCCGGGAATCTCTTCAACTGATTCTTCAAGAAGATGAGCATCTTTTTGATAAACATTTTGAGACTTTAGATAATCTTAAGGAAAGCCTTGCAACTGATTCTGAAGGTACTCTCGATAAATTAAAAGGGGAATATACTTATCTATTTATCGGACCAGATAAGTTACCAGCACCACCTTGGGAGTCTGTCTATCTGTCAAAAGAAAGGATCCTCTTCCAGGAAAACACTTTGAATGTTCGCCGGGTATATTTAGAGTATAATTTTTTACCTTCTAATTATCCTCATGAGGCTGATGATCACCTAGGATTGGAATTGGACTTTATGGCTCATTTATCTAAACTCGCCCAGGAACACTTTGAAAATGGGCAAACAGAAGAGCTGAAAAAAGTTCTCCAGGATCAAAAAAAGTTTTTAGATGAGCATTTACTAATGTGGATTGATGAATTTGCTAATGATATTCAAAAGAGCAAAACTCATTATTTCTATCCCTCTATGGCTGACTTAACAAAGCATGTCCTTAAAATCGATAACGTGATCATCGATGAACTTTTAGGGGCTATTTAATCCAACAATATTTTCCTTAGCAAAAATGATATAA
>JAAZLD010000274.1 GCA_012799495.1 Desulfitobacterium sp.
TTGTCTTAGCTGCTGATAATAATCCTTTTGAAACTCATCCTTGAGTAGTTCGTCCCAGTCATTGCCTAAGTTAACCAAAGTTATCCCGTCCTCTTTTTATGTGCTCACGTTTTAATATAGCATAAATCCATTTATTTTTGTGCTGGGATCATCGCCCTTAAAGAAGTTGATTCGGTTAGCCGGGCAAAGAGGATACAGGAAACATTGGGCTCATCGGGGCCATTTTCTTTTTATAAGGTCGAAAAATGACTGTTTTTTTGCTACTAATTGATAGCATATAATGGTATAATAGAGAAGGGTGATAGAAAAGTGCTATCAGAAGAAGAGGTAGTTCACTTTCTTAAAGAAATAAAAAACTCATAAGAGAAGGTAAGTGGGCTTTTATCCCTAGAAAAAAGAACATGGAGGGGCTTGCTACTCTTGGCCTAACTATACCCTTGGCTAAACGAGAGATTATGACACTTGAAGTTAGACATTATGATCGGGGCCCTCTGCCATATAAGGATCGCCCAGGTGAGGTATGGGAATTCATTAAGAGCATAGACTCGCAAAAAGCTTATATTAAGCTTAAAATAAACCAACAGGGATGTGTCTGTATTAGTTTCCATCCTTCTAGTGGACCGACAACACTCCCTTTTGCTCAGAACAAGGAGGAATAATCATGGAAAAATATTGTGATATTTGCCAATGTGAGCAAGAAACACAAGTGATCAGCAAGAAAGAATCACTTCCTGTTCGAGGCGAGGAAATAGAGACTGTTTCAGATGTTCGAGTGTGTTTGTTCTGTGGAAATGAGCTCTTCGATGAGGAACTTGATACTAAAAATCTGGAAAGGGTTTATCGAGCCTATCGAAGCAAGCACAATTTGCTTTCACCTCTTGAGATAAGGGAAATAAGGAAGTCCATAGGTTCTGGAAGAACGGTGGCAACGCTTTTAGGGTGGAGCCAAGCTACAATTGTGCGTTATGAGGGAGGAGCTATACCAAGTCCGTCTCACCATGAGCAATTGTTACGCTTGAAAAACGACCCATCTTATCTCAAGTACCTTTTTAACCTCAATGGGGACAAACTGAAAGATAGAGAACGGGATAGAATTAGGGTAATGATTGAAAAAGAGGATGTTCCTGTTGAACTGAGTCCCATCGATTTTCTAAGTAAATTATTTGCCCCGTTTTATGATAAAGGAATTACAAATATAGAATTCGATTTTGAAAAATTAGCTGCCATGGTCCAAATCTTTGCCGAAACAAACCAAGGACTAGTAAAGACTAAATTACAAAAACTACTTTATTATGCGGATAACCTCCACTATAAGAGGTACGGCTATTCCATTACGGGGCTTGCTTATATTCACAACCATTTTGGCCCTGTTCCTGCTAATCATGATTTGATTTGCTGGGTTCTTGAAACCGTAGGGGCCATTGAGTTGAAACCTTATAAGGGACCATATGAAGGGGAAATTATTGTTCCAGTGGAAAAAGGTGATCGAGAATTGTTTTCTGACGAGGAATTAGATGTGATTTTAACTGTGGCCGAATATTTTAAAGATTTTACTGCATCGAGAATATCGGATTTCTCACATAGGGAAAGGGGATATCTGGAAACTGCCCAAAAAGAGATAATACCTTTTAGCTATGCGAATGATTTGAAGCTAGATTGATTTGTCGCTAGTCCAAGGAAATGATTCACCTCCTTTCTACAAGATCCAAAAGCTACGTTTATAGAAAACTGCCAGTGATGACGCTTATTAAGCATCATGTACTGGCAGTTTTTTCAATAAGCTCAGGAAAGGGGCTCCATAAGTTCATATTGACCTAAAGGGTGTAGTTGTCCATATATAAGATGCTTTGCCAATCAATATGATCTATATCTATAAGAATTCAGCTTTCTCCTAAACTCCCGTAGCACTGGATCTGTCTCAGGATTATAAGGTCTCGGCTCCGCATGTTTTCGAATAGCTTCTTTATACTTTTCACTAATGGGCTCTGGCTTTTTTCCTGTAACAACAGGCTTTAATTTGATCTTCATGTTCCAAGCCCCCCTTTATAACACTGTCAATTCCATTTTATTATTGTTCCATCTTTTATTCTATCACATTTTAGCTTTTCCCTCAGGTTATTCTTCCAGTTTTAGTGAATAAGGTATTTGAATACGAACCCATACAAAATAGAGCATTGAAATAAGTACAGCCATTACCTGTGTTTCCTAATAAACTCAGTCCACTCATTATAAATAGCCAGCATTTCCTCATCCAAGTAGGAAAGGGCTTTTTCTATTAGTTCCTGGGGAACTCCATAGTAAGCTTCAGCTATCGCCCCAGTGATATCCCCAATGGTGTCGCTATCTCCTCCAATCTAAATAGCATTGCGAATTGCATCCTCAAAAGAGGTAGATTCTAAAAAGGCCACCATAGCCTGGGGTACTGAACCTTGACAAGTCACATCAAATTCATAAGTAGCCCTTATTTCCTCCAGGGTAAAGTCAAGAGAGTAGTAATCTCTTGCAATCTTATCCCGAATGGCATTTTTCGTACATCCTGAGCGAGCCATAAATATGGCCATGGCCGTTGCTTCTGCACCTTTTAAGCCTTCCTCATGATTATGAGTTACCCCAGTTATAGCTTTAGAAAGTTTGCAAACTTCCTCCTCAGAAGGTGCCATAAACCCTACTGGACTTATCCGCATGGCGGCACCATTGCCAAAACTATTGTATGGTTGGGGGTTATCACTGAAAAGCCACTCTTTAAACCTTCCCCCATAACCGCAATCAGGATATTTACGCCCAATTTCCTGCATATATTTAACAGCCATTTTTTCTAGGAGATTGTAATACTCTTGCCCAGCATTAGGCTCACCTTGCCCAGCACTAGGCTTATCATCCTCCCCACTCCTATGGACACAAACACTACCATTAACATGTTTTATCTCGCTGCCTTTTACGTGGTGTGTCTCCCTACCATTAGCCTGTTCTACCCTGCTCTCATTACTAGAGTTATGCTCGAGGCTATCGGAATTATTTTTTGCGTTCCCGGCCATCTTGTCCGCTTCCAAGATAGCCTTGGCTACTGCCAGGGTCATAATGCTATCATCTGTCACCCGACATTCTTTTGAGAGAAGCTCAAAAGATTTACTTTTGTGATTATTAAACTCAAAACGGGAACCTGCTATATCCCCAATAATGGCGCCAATCACTAGGCTCTCCTCCTAAGTTAATTTGAAACACATTTATAAAAAATCTAGATCTGTAAGTGTTTGACTTACACTATATCAAATATATATTGAGCACTTTTTCCACAAGCATGAAGATCCTAAGTGTAATCACTCTTGGCCTCATTTTTCCTCCAGAATAAAGAGCTCTTCTACTGTGGTATTTAATAAGCGGGCTAGTTTTATAGCCAGTTCTAGAGTAGGGCTATACTTTTCATTCTCAATGGCATTGATTGTTTGCCGAGTAACCCCAAGAATATTGGCCATTTCTTCCTGAGTAATGCCAAGTTTCTTTCTTAAAACCCTGATATTATTCTTCATCTTCCCATCTTCCATTTTAAGAAAGTCTGGCTGCCCAATAAAATCAGATTTTGAGTGATTAAAAGAATAAAAGGTAAACTGTTGAACCCTGTTTTTAGATAATCATAAAGCCACCAAATAAAAAGGAAAATGACTGAATAAGCGTAGGCAATTCTAATAGCTTTCAAACTTATGCTCAGTTCCATTTCATCCATTTTTCTCAACATAACGACCACTCCTCTGCTCAACCAAATATAATAATCCTCCAATTAAATGTAAAACTCTTTTTACATTTATAGATTACCCTGATTTTAGGCAAATGTCAAATTCTTTTTACATTTTAAAGTCACCATCTTTATCTCCTTTCTAGCTAGAAGGGGTTAAGACTCACCATACTCCTTTTTAAAATTAAAAACCAAAAGCTCATTACCATTACTATTCCGACCAAAAGAAAAAACTCCTCACCACTACACAGCGACGAAGAGTTTGCAAATTCTTAATCTATTTTTGCATGAGATGTGAGAATCCCGTTCCCTAGATATTTTAGCGTTACCCTTCCTACTCTGAACATATCTATGATGCTTCCTTTTCCACTCCAGAACTTAAGTGGCTACTTCCTTCTTCCGCTCCGGCAGTTCACTTACCAGAGCAGCACCCAGGACTAAGACCGCTCCGATAGCACCGCTCACTCCAATGTTTTCCCGTAAGAGGATGCCGGACAAAAGTATGGCCACCACTGGATCAAAATAACTAAATAAACCGATAGTTTGGGCATTTAACTTTTCAATTGTGCCAAAGTAAATGGCATAGGCAATACCCGTGTGTAAAATACCAACAATCAGTAACATCACAATAACCATGGGAGTAAAAGTGAGCTCTGTTAGGTTTTCTGTCAAAAGTGTATAAGGCAGCAAGGTAATAGCAGCAGCCCCTAGCTGGACAATGGTCTTATCATAGGCAGGGATTTCCTTGATACTTTTATTGAGGACAATTACCCCAGCATAAAACACAGCGGCACTCAAGCCAAAGAATACACCCTTTAATTCACTAGCTCCGGCAAATCCTGTTTCCAAAATACCGGAAACTAAAGCCATCCCTATAAAAGAGATAAAGACACAGATAAGTTTTTTCTTAGTGAGCTTTTCCCGAAAAAATATCGGAGCAACCAAAATCACCAAAACTGGAGCCATATAATAGCAAATGGTAGCAGTGGCGATTGTGGTATAGCGGTATGCCTCAAATAGAAAAATCCAGTTAAAACCGATGAACACACCGGATAAAAACAGAAGAAAAAAATTCTTCTTGATTCCATCCCAGTCCATCTGATCTTTCCTAAGAAATACCACTAACAACAAAAACACCATACCGATAAAGCCCCTTGTTAAAGCAATGAGGCTGGATGGTAGGGGGATATATTTGCGGAAAATCCCGATTGTGCCAAAGATAAACATCACTAGGATTAAGAGTAGTTTTGCTTTGTTATTATTCATTTTTCTACAAAACTTCCTTTACTATCTTTCCTTTTATTCATACCTTTTTTATTTCTTTTTTTCTTTTTTCTTTTTTATTTCGTACCTATTATTACGCACCTATTATTTCCTGCCTTTTACTTATTACCTTTATTTAGTACTCTTTAATTCGTACCTTTCATTCTAATTTTGGAAGTTTCTAAACTTCGGTAAAAGCCGCTACCCTTATAATGGATTGAGGGAAAGCTGTTGTAAAAAACCTCCAAAAGAAGTATATTTAAATTAGAGTATTACTAAAATATCAAAAAACACTAAATCAAAATTAGCAAATCCTGCCACAATAAGCTATACCAATACCTCTACCTATAACAA
>JAAZLD010000275.1 GCA_012799495.1 Desulfitobacterium sp.
ACAGAAAAAAAGAAAGGCGATTCGTTTGCGCATGACAACATAAGGACTCATTTCGTCCCACCCCTCCTAAATCCGGGCGTCACAGCAAACTTACCGCCTTGTGGCTTTTATCTTTGTGTAGATGCAAAAAAACTAGTAAACATTTGGGAAAGCTTTTGTAATTTGGATGGTTCCTCTGCTACCTCTTCCGTTAGGGCTGGTGTTGACTGGACGCCTATTTCACTCTTGGCGACAGGTAATGTCCCAGCCACATAAACCGTACCCGCAGGCTTCTCCATGCCCATGGCAAGAGCTGCACTCTCAATCCTACTTACTGAACGCAATTCGTCCACTTGTGCTTGAAGCAAAGCATTATTAGCCCTAATATTCGTGATTTCCCTTTCCAATTCCCGAATCTGGGCTGCTTTTACCACCGTAAGATTGATGGTTTCCACTGCCAAAATTCCAGCAAGGCTTACTATTAGGCATAAGGCTAGAACGCTTTTCCAGCGAGAACGAGGTTTCTTGCGTTTGACAGGCTTTTTCTGTTTGCGGGGGGCGTTTTCTATGGGCTGTTCCCATTCAAATTGTTCCTGCGCTACTACCAAAGGTATTCCTCCTCCGTTCTCTTTAGAATTCAAAGTTTTTCTGCAATCCGCAATTTAGAGCTTCGTGCACGGGGATTAGCATTAATTTCTTCTTCACTTGGCAGAATCGGTTTGCGATTTATCAACCGTGCCAAGGGCTTTGCCCTACATTGACATATAGGAAATCCCGGTGGGCAAGTACAACGTCCCAACCAAGACTGAAATTTCTCTTTCACAATTCGATCCTCTAAGGAGTGAAAGGTGATTACTCCTACCCTTCCTCCCGGTGCCAGGCAACGAATAACCTGATCTAAAGTTCTTTCTAAAACTCCCAATTCATCATTTACCCCGATCCGCAAAGCCTGAAAAGTCCTTTTGGCGGGATGAGGTCCTTCACGACGGGCACCTACAGGTATAGCCTTTTTAATAATTTCCACCAGTTCCCCAGTAGTTTCGATCTCTTTTTCCTGACGGTATTGAACAATAAATTCCGCAATCCGTTTGGACCATCTTTCTTCCCCATATTTCCAGATAAGTTCAACTAGTTCCTCAGCGCTCCATTCATTGACCAAAGTTTTTGCTGATATGGGATTAGAAGGATCCATCCGCATATCTAATTCTGCATCTCGCATATAGCTAAAGCCTCGTTCAGCTTCATCCAATTGGGGAGAAGACACCCCCAGATCAAAAATGATCCCCTGAACAGGTAATAAGTCCAAAGAAGCCAGAGATTCTTCTAAGTTCTCAAAGTTCTTCTCTACCAAAATAACCCGAGAATCCCCTTGGAACCTTTTTTCCGCATTAGCAATAGCTAGGGGATCTTGGTCAAAACCTACTATTTTTCCTTCAGGACCTAATTTGGAAAGGATTAAGGCACTATGCCCCCCTCCACCCAGGGTACAGTCTACATAGGTACCTGCTGGATCCCGAAAAACCCCCTCCACAGTTTCCTGAAGTAAAACAGTGACATGTTGAAATTCCAAAGCTTTCGACTCCTTTTCTAAATTCCCAGATTCACCAAAGACTCTGCTGCACTGGCATAGGCATCTTCAGCCTGACGAGAGTATTCTGCCCAGCGAGCTTCACTCCATATCTCCACTCGCGAGGAAACTCCCACCAAGACTACATCCTTATCAAGGTCTGCATATTCCCGCAAATTAGCTGGTAAGAGAATTCTTCCCTGTTTGTCCAGCTCACATTCTGTGGCACCGGAAAAGAAAAAGCGTACAAAAGCACGGGCATCAGGTTGCGTAAAAGGCAAAGCTCTTAGTTTTTCTTCGATAATCTTCCATTCCTCTTGGGGGTAAACAAAGAGACAGTGATCTAAGCCTTTGGTGGCAATAAACTTGCTACCTAAGGCTTCCCGAAATTTGGCCGGGATAATCAACCGACCTTTGCCATCGATTGTATGGGAGTATTCCCCCATGAACATTGCCTTCCACCCCACATCGGCTTCACTATGCCCCACTTCAACCCACTTTACCCCACTTATTCTATAAAAGTATGAGATCTCCTTCTTCTCCTTACCCCTTTTAGAACAAAAAATTAGAAACAGGAAGAAGATCCTACCCTCCTATGAGCAAAAAGAGCCAGTGAGCCAGGGGGACTGAGCCAGGGGGACAGGTCAAATGGCACGCCCCTCTTTGCGCGTGCCATTTGACCTGTCCCCCTGGCACGGGCCCCCCTGGCACCAAAAAAGCACCGTCGCTGCTGAGAGGCAGCTGACGGTGCTTTACTTTAAGATTCTACTTTTAGAATTTCGTTAAGAGGTAGAAGTTGATGATAAAAAGGAAAGTAGAGATCCATAAAATAGGATGTATTTCCTTTGCTTCCCCTTTACAAACTTTAACAATGCAGTAGAAGATAAATCCTGCGGCAATACCATAAGAGATGCTATAGCAAAGTGCCATAAAAATACCGGCAAAGAAAGCTGGTATAGCTTCATCAAGGTCGCCCCATTTAATTTCTTTGAAGGATGAGAGCATCATCACCCCAACAATAATTAAAGCGGGAGCAGTCGCAACTGCAGGAATTGCACTAACTAGAGGTGTAAAGAAAGCACTGACGATGAAGAGTAAAGCTACAACCACACTGGTTAAGCCTGTCCTTCCACCGGCTCCAATACCAGCAGCACTTTCCACATAGGTGGTGGTATTAGATGTTCCAAAAACTGCTCCAATAGAAGTAGC
>JAAZLD010000276.1 GCA_012799495.1 Desulfitobacterium sp.
ACTAAAGATGTTGCTAAGGCTAGAGTAAAAATACTAGGAAAATTAAATAAAGTAAAAACAGAGCCCCCTAATTGACCAAAAAGAGTGGTAGCTTCACGTGCTGTGTACCCTGCTACTTGTAGACGTTTTGGTATAACCATGGCATCAATAGATGATAAACCAGTCGCAAGTAGTCTACCAGCTGTTACTGGAGAAGAGAGACGGAATAGGTCTTTTAGAATATTAAAAGAACTGGAAGGTCTTTTTATACTATTGGGTATTTGGGGTCTTTTTGATCTATGAAGGAGATATTGTGTGATTATTACCCCTAAACCAACTATTTCCCCTGCTAACATTCCCAGAGCCAATCCTGAAGCTGCCCATTCAATTCCTTTAGACATTAAGGTGAAGGCAGTGAAAAAACCCACACTGACCCGAATAACTTGCTCACAAATTTGGCTAATGGCAGTGGGAAACATATTTTGCATTCCCTGAAAATATCCTCGGAAGGCAGAGGAAATGGACACTACAAAAATAGCTGGGGTACATATTTGGAATAAGGGAAGAACGCGTGGATCAGGAAAAAGTCGTTCAGCAAAAAATGGTGAAACAAAATAGACTATAAGTGAGATTACTGCCCCCGAACAAAATAAAAAGAGTAAAGCCGTTCTAAAAATGCCCCGAGCTCGATCAAAATCTTTAAGAGAAACTGCTTCGGCAATCATTTTTGAAAGAGCTAATGGAATGCCCGCAGTGGTAAAGACCAGGGCCATCATATAAATGGGAAAAACCATGTTAAATAGTCCAAAGGCTTCCCCACCAATATAATTCATAATTAGATATTGGTAGAAAAAACCGAGAAAACGATTAAGAAAGTTAGCTATTAAAAGGATTACTGCTCCATAGATAAATGTTCCTTTAACCATATCTCTTACCCAACTCCCTGGTGCAGTTTTCTGAATAACCTTATGCCAGAAGTAGGTAAGAAATACCTTTATTTTTCTAACTGTTCTTCTTTCGCTCTAAATCCAGTATTTACAGAATCTTGAAAAAGGATTTTTACATTTCATATAGAAATACTGTATTATTAACAAAATAAACATATTTCAAGTATTTGGTATAATTTTCTTGAGACAGGTAATATTACCTCCGAATGGAGGGGTTACCTATGTGGAGTTTACTGAAAAATGCCAAAGTTTTTGCCCCGGAACCACTTGGTAAACAAGACATCCTTCTTGTTGAGGGTAAAATTGCGGCCATAGGCCAAAATCTAACAATTCCCTCTTATGTAGAAGGAAAAGTATATGATTTAACCGGCTATATTTGTGTTCCAGGCTTCGTAGATGGTCATGTACATATTTGTGGTGGGGGAGGTGAAGGAGGTCCCAGGACCAGGACTCCGGAAGTTCAGCTCTCCCAACTGACCCGGGCTGGAATAACCACTGTAGTCGGTTGTTTAGGTACAGATACTGTTTCCCGATCTATGGAGGAGCTTTTGGTCAAGGCTCGCGGATTAGAAGAGGAAGGATTAACGTGCTATCTCTATAGCGGTGGCTATCAAGCAGATAATATGATCTTTGGTAATCTCCGCAAGGATTTAGTCTTAATCGATAAAATCATCGGTGCCGGGGAAATAGCAATATCTGATCACCGTTCGGCTCAACCTCAATTAGCTGAGTTAGAACGGCTAGCGGCAGATGCAAGAGTGGGAGGGATGCTGAGCAACAAAGCAGGGATTATACATATCCACCTTGGAGAAGGGAAAAGGGGCTTATCCATAATAAAAAATATCATCGAAAAAACGGAGATACCAATAACTCAATTTTTTCCTACTCATGTTAATCGTAAAGCAAGCCTTTTGCAGGAAGGAATCAATTTTTTGCAAGCTGGTGGCATGATCGACTTAACGGCAGGTTGTGATGATTTTGAGCCGGAGTTACAGGTGCCATTCGTGTTAAAGTACTTTTACGAACAAGGTCTTTTAAATGAGCGTGTAACAGTTACCTCTGATGGAAATGGTAGCCTTCCCCAGTATGATGAGTCTGGGCGTTTGCAAAGAATGGGGATTGGTTCAGTAGAGGTATTGTGGAGGGATATCCGAGAAGCAATTCTGCGCTTTTCTGTTCCCTTTGAACTTGCTTGCTCCACTATTACATCTAACCCAGCGAAAATTTTGCAATTAAAAGGTAAAGGGAGAATCGTGCAAGGTTACGATGGAGATTGTGTTGCTTTAACAGAAGACCTTTCGATTGGGTATGTATGGGCAAAGGGTAAACTTATGGTTCAAGAAAGAAAACCTATCGTATTTGGCACCTATGAGTCATCATTGGTAAATCATCTTCAGACCGTATAGACCTCCAGAATTTTAGTGCAAAGGCTAAATCCTTTCTAAATAAAACATCGAGGAGAGTGGTTGTCTTGAAGACATATGACACAATGAATATTCGCAATATTTGCCTTGTTGGACATGGAGGGGCAGGCAAGACCTCCATTACTGAAGCCTGCCTATTCAATTCAGGTGCAATTAATCGGATGGGAAAAGTCCCTGAAGGTAATACTATGTCAGATTCTTTGCCAGAAGAAATCAAACAAAAGATCTCAATCAGCACTAGTCTCCTTCCCGTTGAATGGCAAGGGCATAAAATCAATGTCCTTGACACACCGGGATATTCTGACTTTTTTGGTGAAGTTAAATCTGCCCTTAGAGTGGCAGAGAGCGGGGTTGTTGTTCTGTGTGGTGTATCAGGTGTGGAAGTACAAGCTGAGCTTTTACTGGACTTGATGGAAGAACAGAAGTTGCCTCGCATTATTTTTATTAATAAACTAGACCGGGAAAATGCTAGTTTTAGCAAGGTTATGGAACAGCTAAAAGAACAGTTTCCTAATACAGGGTTTGCCCCCTTATGTCTTCCTATAGGAAAAGAAGAAGATTTCCAAGGTGTTGTGGATATTTTAGAAGAGAAAGCCTATTACTATGATAAAAATGGTAGTGGCAAACATGAAATAAAAGATATTCCTGAAGAATTATTAGGAGAAGTAGAAGAATATCGGGAAATTTTAGCTGAATCAATAGCTGAAGCAGATGACGAAATTCTAATTAAATACCTTGACGGAGAAACTTTAACCCCAGAAGAAATTAATAATGGGCTAAAAATTGCTTTAGAGCAAAACCTTGTGGTCCCTGTTATTGTTGGTTCAGCCACTAAAAATATCGGTGTTGATAAATTATTGGATTTTGTCATTAAGTTTGCTCCCCAACCTCAAGTCCGGGAAGAAAGGTCAGCTTTAATCTTTAAAACCTTAGCTGACCCTTATGTAGGAAAGATGAGTTTTGTTCGGGTATATGGCGGACAACTTAAAGGAGATATGACTGTATATAATGCCCAAAAGGAAAAGGAAGAAAAAATCGGCACACCTTTTATTCTTCTTGGGAAGAACCAAGTGTCATTAGAACTGGTGCCTGCTGGAGATATAGCGGTACTGGCTAAATTACAAGAGGGAACTACAGGAGATACCCTTTGTACTAAGGAAAAACTTATTAAGCTAGATGGTATTGAATTACCTGTTTCTCGTTTACCTGTGGCTATTTCACCTAAGAGTAAAGGTGATGAGGATAAATTAAGTAATGCCTTGGCACGGTTGATTGAAGAAGATCCCACTTTAAAGGTGGAGAAAAACCCCGAAACTAGAGAACTTATTCTTTATGGTATGGGGGAAATGCACCTAGATATTCTAGTGGAAAAACTCCAAAGAAAATTTGGCGTTGGAGTAGAGATGGGGGCTCCTCGGGTACCTTATCGGGAAACAATCAAGCAATCTGTTAAAGTAGAAGGTAAGCATAAGAAGCAAAGTGGCGGACACGGACAATATGGCCATGTTTGGATTAACTTTGAACCCTTATATGATGGAGAATTTGAATTTACTGAGGAGATTTTTGGAGGAGCAGTTCCGAGGCAGTATTTCCCTGCTGTAGAGAAGGGACTCCAGGAAGCTATGTTAGATGGAATCTTAGCAGGTTATCCTGTTACAGGAATTAAGGCCACCTTATATGATGGGTCTTATCATAGTGTAGACTCTTCGGAAATGGCTTTCAAACTAGCTGCTATCTTAGCTTTCCGCAAAGGAGCAGAAATGGCCAGCCCTGTATTACTAGAGCCTATTTATGAAGTGGAAGTTAGGGTACCAGAAGCATACATGGGAGATGTTATTGGGGACTTAAATAGTAAGCGGGGTCGAGTTCTTGGTATGGAAGCCGATGGCAAATTCCAAATTATTAAAGCACACGTTCCTCTTGCTGAAATGATGAGATATGAAATTGATCTAAAGTCCATGACCCAAGGAAGAGGCTCTTTCGATATGCACTTCCACAAGTATGACGAAGTACCAGCTAAGATCAGTGAAGGAATTATTAAACAAGCAAAAGAAGCTTAATAATGCCCTACTAAAATTAAGACCCTAGAATTTACGTAAATGCTCTGAAAAGCAGTCGAAGTCAATTTGACTGCTTTTTCTATGTTCTAAAACTTTGACATAGTAGAATAAATTTAATATTTAAAGAAGGTTATTTATAAAATGTGTGGAATATTCAAATTATTAGATAATTTAGACATTACTGTGACAATAAAAAGAAATAGGGTAAAAACTGGGTAAAACAGGGTGAAGAGTGGGGGGCATCATAGTGACACATTTAAAAATGACGGAAAGAAATAATCCTCGACAATTAGAAGAGGAGCTAAAAGTTCTTTATAGTTCTATTCAACAAGCAATAGAGGTGGCTGGTAAAGATGGGATTATCCAATATGTTAATCCCTATTTTTGCCGTTTAACAGGGATATCGCCTTATGAGAGGATCGGCAAGAATATTTTTGAGGTAGCCCCTGAAAGTGCCTTGGCTAGAGTATTGCGAACTCATGAGCCTATTTATGCTCATCGTTCCCATATGGAAGAGTGTGATTTGGAAATTATCGCAAATGCTCATCCTGTAATTATAAATGGGGAAATAGAAGCAGGAATAGCTGTATTTCAACCATTAACAGAGGTGTCTAAACTCAAAGAGGAGATTGAGACTTCGAAAAAAACTATAGAAGAATTATCTTTGCGCCTGGATCAATTATCCAGAAATTATTATACTTTTGATGATATATTAGGAAGTCACCCGGATTTCGTTTTTGTTCGCAATAAATCCCGGCGAGCTGCTGGGACAAATACCCCAATACTTCTCTTAGGGGAACCAGGGACAGGAAAAGAGATTTTTGCTCATGCCATTCATGGGAGCAGCTTACGCAGCCAAAAACCTTTTGTGAAAGTAGATTGTGCCGATATTCCTGAAAGTCGTCTAGAAATAGAACTAATGGGTTCTGAACTATAGTCTGCAGAAGGGTCTAGGGAATGTAAATTGGGAAAACTCGAAGGGGCTAATGGAGGTACACTCTTTTTGGATGAGGTAGGTACCCTCAATGAGAGTTTTCAGCAAAAGCTCTATCAAATTCTACGGGATAAA
>JAAZLD010000277.1 GCA_012799495.1 Desulfitobacterium sp.
TGATATAGTACGGATAATTTGAAAGAAGGTCTCTTGGGTCAACTCCTCAGCCAGGTTGTAATCTCCTGTTAACCCATAGAAATAATGAAAAATGGGTTTTTCATAAGTCTTATAGATTTCTTCTATGGTTTTCACTGACTGAGCCCCTCCTTCCTTCTCACCTATATAGTGCAAGAAAGGGTCAAAAAGTTACAAGGTTTAGGATTACCCCTTTGAGATAGTTTTCATTAAATGACTTAGCAAAAATTTTTGTGGTTAACTCTTGGATTCGCCTAATTAAATTTATAATACATTGCCCAAGTCTTCCAAAAAGGAATAGACAGCTTCTTCCTTAGTAGCCCAGGAAGTTACTAAGCGGATTGCACTTCGGTCTTCATCCGCTTTACTCCAGGTGGCAAAAATATATTTAGCCCGGAGCTTTTGGATAACTTCATTAGGCAAAATAGGGAAGATCTGATTAGATGGTGAGTCCACTAGGAAGCTTACTCCAAGCTCTTGGCAGCCCTCACGGAGCTTATTAGCCATCAGATTTGCATGAGCGGCCAAATCCAGATATAAATTGTCCCGAAAGAGCTCCAAGAACTGCATCCCCAGCACCCTACCTTTAGCCAAAAGAGCTCCTTTTTGCTTCATATGATAACGAAAATCTTCCTTAAGGTCTTCCCGACAGATTACTAAGGCCTCCCCTAGAAGGGCTCCGTTTTTAGTACCTCCAATATAAAAGGCATCAAATAATTTTGGGAGGTCTGCAAATTGCAAATCCATACCTTCACTAACTAAAGCAGAGCCTAGCCTTGCTCCATCCATATAGAGCAAGAGGTTATTTTCCTGGCAAAAACCCCTTAACTCTTTCAGCTCTCCCTTGCTATACACTGTTCCAACTTCTGTGGTATTGGAAATATAGACTAATTTAGGTTTAACCATATGCTCATCCCCGTGACCATCCAATATTTCTTGGATCTGACTAGGGGTTAATTTCCCATCTTTAGTTGGTACTGTGAGAACTTTATGGCCTGTGGCCTCAATGGCACCTGTTTCATGAACAAAAATATGGCCTGTTTCTGCGGCGATGGCTGCTTCATGAGGCCGTAAAAAAGCTGAAATAGCTACTAGGTTAGTCTGAGTTCCCCCAGTAAAGAAATGGATATCCACATCTTTACTACCTAATTTCTCTTGCAACAACTCACGAGCTTGTTGACAATATTGATCCTCCCCGTAGCCATTATCCTGCACTAGGTTAGTATTACATAATGCCTCTAAGATACGAGGATGGGCACCTTCACTATAATCATTATTAAAACTGATCATTAATACTGCCTCCGTTATTTCAAAATCTAGATTAAAATACTTGGAACTAATCTTTACACTACTGTTTACAGCTAATCTTTAGACTCATACTTAGAACCATGCTTAAATCTCATATTTAGATTCATACTTAAAGCTCATACTTAGGACTCATGCTTAGGACTCATGCTTAAAGCTCATACTTAGGACTCATTATTAAATTATAGGCTGAAGTCAAAAAAACCTCAGCAATTTTAAATCCCCTCTTGGACTAGAGAGTACCCGGCCTTTTCTAAACCCTTCACAATTCTTTCCTGATGGTCAAAACCCTTGGTTTCTAAGGTCATATGGACACGAGCATAACGCAAAGGGACAGATAAATCATAACGGGAATGTTCGATATTGATAATATTTCCGCCCTCTTGAGCAATAAGCTCCAGAACCTTTTCTAAATTTCCTGGCTGATCAGGTAAAAGAAGTTGACAGGTCATTGCCCGACCAGAACGCCTTAACCCTCGCTCAATAATTTGGGCCAGGAAGTTTATATCCATATTTCCCCCGCTAATAATGAAAACCGCTTTCTGACCTGTTAAGTCCACCTTACCCTGAAGTGCAGCTGCCAAACCTACAGCCCCAGCTCCCTCAGTAAGAGTTTTAGTCTTTTCCATCAGAGTAAGAATAGCTTGGCTAATCTCCTCTTCTTCCACAGTTACTAACTCATCTACATATCTCTCTGCTGTGGCAAATGTTAAATCTCCTACTCTTTTCACAGCAATTCCGTCAGCTAAAGTATCTGCATGGGGTAGAGATTCAGGTTTGCCCATTTTACGAGCATGAATCATCCCCGCAGCACCTGCTGCCTGAACACCGATAATTCGCACCGAAGGTTTCAGAGATTTCAAGGCCACAGCAACTCCAGCAATAAGTCCCCCACCACCAATAGGTATTAATACTGTATCAACATCTGGCAACTCTTCATATATTTCTAACCCAATGGTCCCTTGACCTGCCATAATGGCTGGATCATCAAAGGCATGGATGAAAACTGCCCCTGTTTCTTGCTGGATTTCTAGAGCCTTTTCATAAGAATCATCAAAGACCCTTCCGGAAAGGACCACCTGAGCTCCATAGCTTTCAGTGGCAGTTATTTTTGTTAAAGGAGCATTTTCTGGCATAACGATGGTGGAAGGAATACCTAAAAGGGAAGAGGCCATTGCCACTCCTTGAGCATGGTTCCCCGCTGAAGCAGCGATAACTCCCCTTCTTCTTTCACCATCAGAAAGGCAAAGGATTTTATTCATAGCTCCCCGAACCTTAAAGGAGCCGGTCTTTTGTAAGTTCTCCATTTTAAGATAAACATCTGCCCCAATTTGGGAGCTTAAGGTACTTGAGCGATCTAAAGTAGTCCGATGAA
>JAAZLD010000278.1 GCA_012799495.1 Desulfitobacterium sp.
CTAAGTCTAAGGATTGGATAAAGTTGGTTCCTTCCCAGATCGAATAGATCTTTACGTCCCGAGCTTGACGAGCAATGGGGTATTCCTCTGTATAACCATATCCCCCGTGAACTTGAATGGCCTCAGTAATCATGAGCCAAGCTTGATCAGAGCAATAAGCCTTGATTAGAGGTGTGATTAGCTCAATAAAGCGTTTAGCTTTTCTTACTTCTTCTTGGTCATCAGCAAAGTTCATAATATCTAGATAGTAATAACCTTTAAAAATCATAGCCCGCATTGCATCTAAAGTAGCCTTTTGGGTTAAGAGCATCCGGCGGATATCTTCATGCTGGATAATAGGTACTCTTTCCCCTCGTGGATTCGTAATGGGACGACCTTGGAGACGTTCCTTGGCATAAGCTACTGCATTGTTATAAGCAACAGTAGCTACAGAGAGAGCACAGTGACCAGTGTCGATACGGGAGCCATTGATCATCCTAAACATTTGGGCAATCCCTTCACCCACTCCATTTTCATCAGGAGGATTTCCTAAAAGGAAGCCACGGCAGTTTCCTTCTTCCCCAAAGTTAAGTACAGCAGTTGCGGAACCTTTCAAACCCATCTTATCTTCGATACTAACCACATTTACATCATTTGGTTCTCCCAAGGATCCATCTTCGTTAATCCAAATCTTCGGTACGATAAATAAGGATAATCCCTTTGTTCCCCGAGTAGCACCTTCGATCCGAGCAAGAACTAGATGAATAATATTTTCCGTTAAATCATGGTCCCCACCAGTGATAAAGCATTTGGTACCGCTGATTTTATAGACATTAGGATCATCTGTTGGGTAAGCTTTACTAAGCATATCTCCCACATCAGAGCCCCCACCAGGTTCGGTGATACACATGGTTCCGCCCCAAATACCTTGGAAAAGCTTGGGGGTAAAGAAATCGATTTCTTCCTGGCTGCCAAATTCTTTAATAATATTGCCTACTCCCCCACCTAGCCCTACATAAGGAGTAAATGCAGGATTAGCTGCGATCATATACTCATGAACAGCTCCATAAAGGATACCTGGCATAGCATCTTCCGCATTTTTGTCTTTATTACTGGCACCCCAGCCATTTTCCATTACATAATCAAAAGCTTTTTTAAAAGAAGGAGGTACTATAACTTTTCCATCTTCCAAAACAGCCATAATCTTATCTCCATCATCATTTGTAGGAGCAACAACTTCACTGCAAACCTTCAAAGACTGATCGAGAACCTCATCTACATCATCTAAACTGTAAAAATCTCTAAAACGATCTGTATCAAAGATCTTTTCACAGGATAGCCATTCTTTAATAATAAACTTATGGTCTCTTGTGCTATACATAAAATTACTGCCCATCGTACACTCTCCTTTTATTTACCTTGAAAATTAGGTCTGCGTTTTTCGATAAAGGCTTGCATGCCTTCTTTTTGATCCTCTGTTGCAAAAAGAATACTGAAGCATTTATGTTCATACTGAAGTCCACTTTCTAGATCCATTTTTAATCCTTCATTAACACAAGATTTAGCTAGGGATAATGCTACAGCTCCCTTAGAAGCAAATTTCTTGGCCATCTTCTTAGCTTCATTCATAAGTTCCTCAGTAGGAACAACTTTGTTAACTAACCCAATTTGGAGAGCTTCTTCAGCAGAAATAAAGTCCCCACTAAAAATCAATTCCTTAGCTTTTCCAGCCCCAATCAGACGAGGAAGACGTTGAGTTCCTCCTCCTCCAGGGAGAATCCCTAATTTGATCTCAGGTAAGCCCATTTGGGCATTCTCAGCAGCTATCCGTACATCCGCTGTTAAGGATAATTCGCATCCACCACCTAGGGCATAACCTCCAATAGCTGCAATAACTGGTTTCGGTAAATTTTCAATGGTATTAAAGGTTTTCATTGATGGTCTGCCCCGAGTAGCTATATCTACAGCTGTAGAGTTAGCCATTTGTTTAATATCCGCTCCAGCGGCAAATACTTTCTCTCCTCCTGTGATAATCAAAACCCGTACCTCAGGGTTTTCATTAAGCTCAGCTACTGCTTCCCCTAACTCCTTAAAGACTTGTGAGTTCAGAGCATTGAGAACTTCTGGGCGATTAAGAGTTATAATTCCTATACCATCCTCAATTTCTACCAAAATAGTTTCGTAAGCCAAGTTCTTACCCCCCTCAATGATTGAATTACTATTTAGAATTATCTGAAAACTGATCTTATACATATACAAGATTCATGCCAACAAGTCCCTCTTGAAGAAGAAACTTATAAAACCTTATAACTAAAGGACCTCAAGACTTCTAATCTGTTGGGATTAAACAGTTACTTGTCTACTAAGTAAACAAGTAACTGTGTTTACTCCCTCAATTGTATACACTTAATACACTTTTATTTAACCACTACTAACTTCTGTTTATTTAACCACTAACTACTCCAAGCAATAATTTTCTTAGTCTAACTTTTTAAAGTCTCCTTAACCATAACTGGTACTTCAAAAGGAAGCTCTGCTACCTTAGCCCCCGCCTCACTTAAAGCCTTTACCTTCCCTTCGAAGGTACCTTTTCCCCGTTCAATAATAGCACCAGCATGACCCATCCTTTTTCCAGGAGGAGCGCTTTTACCAGCTATATAGGCTACTACAGGTTTGGTCATGATTTTGATATACTCTGCTGCTCTTTCTTCTGCATCACCTCCAATTTCCCCAATAAGCACAACAACTTTAGTCTCTGGATCTTCTTCAAAGAGCTTGAGCACATCCACAAAGCTCAAGCCAACGATCCGGTCTCCTCCCATACCTACTACTGTAGTTTGGCCGATACCTTGAGCTGTAAGGTTGCCTACAATTTCATAGGTTAAGGTACCGGAACGGGCCACTACCCCTACAGAACCAGGGATAAAGTAGGGATTTGGTGGAATTACTATCTTACATTGGCCAGATGAGACTATCCCGAAGGTGTTAGGGCCAATAATGGTAGCTCCATATCTTTTGCCATAAGCCATGATTTCCATTTCATCATGAACAGGGATATGCTCTGTTATAATCACCACTACTTTAATGCCAGCTTCCAAAGCCTCCAAGGCAGCTTCTTTAGCAAAGAAGGCAGGGGTAAAGATAACAGAGGCGTCTATTTTATGATTTTCACAAGCTTCTCGAACTGTATCATAGACAGGAATCCCGTCTACGGTGGTACCTCCTTTACCTGGAGAGGTTCCTCCCACTATTTTGGTACCGTAAGCCTTCATTTGCATTGTGTGAAATTGTCCCTGTTTACCTGTAATACCCTGAACTAAGACTTGAGTTTTATCATCGATGATAATAGCCATCTACCCACCTCTAATTCTTTTCTATACAACTATTTAACTGGAGTGAGCCAATTCCACAGCCTTTTTGATAGCATCCTGCATGAAATCATAGGCTTCTATCCCAGCTTCTTGTAAAATTGCTCTTCCTTCTTCTTGATTGGTACCAACTAAACGGATAACCACAGGCACGGGAATTTCCCTATTGGCTTTAACAGTAGCAAAAGCCCTTGCCACATCATCACACCTGGTGATCCCGCCAAAAATATTGATGACAATAGCTTTCGGATTGCGGGATAGTAAAAGCTCCAATGCCTTGGCGGTAGCTTCTACCCCTGTTCCACCCCCAGCATCCAGGAAGTTGGCTGGTTTTCCTCCATAGTAAGCTAAGGTATCTAAGGTCCCCATGGTAATCCCTGCTCCATTAGCCATAACAGCAATATCCCCATCCAGTTCTACAAAAGCTAAGCCAAGCTCTCGTGCTGCCTGCTCCGCTTCTGTATTTTCCTCTACCCGGGGGAGATCTTGCTGACGGAATAGTGCTTCATCATCGATAGTTATTTTGGCATCAGCTGCCACAAGTTTTTTCCCACAAACAGCTAAGGGGTTTATTTCCACTAACTCCGCATCCTTACTAAGGAAAAGATTATACATATTGCTAATTATATTCACTAATTCTTTGCCGATGGGGCTAAGGAGGGGAAAGCCCATTCTCCGAACAATATCCTTAGCCAGGAAAGATTTTAAGCCTATTAAAACATCGATAGGCTCTTTTATAATATCCTCCTCTGGAACTTCCTCTATATCCATTCCCCCTTGAGTAGAAGCAATAAGTATGGGCTGACGGCTCCCAGAATCGATGGTGATAGCTAAGTAAAGCTCTTTCTCAATAGAAATTTTTTCTTCAACTAAGAGCATATCTATCGTATAATCTCCTAACCTTTGACCCAGGAGTTTTTCCGCTCCCTCTTTAGCTTCTTGGGGAGTATCTGCAAAAACAATCCCCCCAGCTTTACCCCTTTTTCCAGAGAGAACTTGAGATTTCAGGACACATGGCCCTCCCAAATTTAGAGCTACTTGTTCCGCTTCTTGAGCAGTAGTTATTACCTTTCCCTGGGGAACCGGGATTTGGAATTGGGCAAAGAGCTCTTTACCCATGTATTCATATAGTTTCATTATCTTTCCTCACTTTCCCTCAGGAATAATCAAAGTACTTTCACTGGAAAAAATCTGATCTCCAAAAACATCTGAACCGATAGTTTCAACCACTACAAAAGTCATTTTTCCCGAACGACCGTTTTTTTCGTAAATATCTTTAATATTGCGTACATAAGTGATCTTCTCTCCCTCTCTTAAGGGTCGAGTGTAACAAATCACTTGCTCCCCATGGATAGTACCTGGTGGAGGGAAATCCGACTCAGATAACTTAGCAAAACGCAATGTGGTTACGAAAGTGGGGGGAACCTTGTGGTCATATGGAATACCGATAGCTTCAGCAAATCTGCGAACTAATTCCGGACGAATTACCATTACCTCCGGAGGGCTTTCTTTCCCAATATCCTCTTTTCCTATCATATACTCCTCCCCTAA
>JAAZLD010000279.1 GCA_012799495.1 Desulfitobacterium sp.
AAATTTTAGACATTGGTTAGTGATGATTTGGTTTGGTTCTACCTATGTGCTCAACCTTGGAAAAATGTCCAAAGTTAAAGGAGGAGAATCCAAATAGATAGTATCGGATGGAGTATAGCAAAGATTGTCCTAGCTGTGCTCCTTGTAGGATTAAATGCCTTTTTTGTAGGTGCTGAATTTTCCTTGGTTAAAGTAAGAAAAACACGTCTTGCGGAATTAGCTGAATTAGGCGGACGCAAGGCGGATGTGGCAATAGATGTAACCAACCACTTAGATACCTATCTTTCCGCCTGCCAACTAGGGATTACTTTAGCTTCTTTAGGACTGGGGTGGCTAGGAGAATCGGCTATTGCCGGTTTAATCGCCCCCTTGTTTAAGAATATTGTAGGGTGGGATGGGGTTCTCACTCATACAGTATCCTTAATAATAGCCTTTTTATTAATCGTCTTTATGCACATTGTCCTAGGGGAACTTGTACCAAAATCAATTGCCATTCGAAGTGCTGAAAGAGCTGCCTTATGGACGGCAGGCCCGTTAAGAGTTTTTTATAGGATATTTTTCCCGGTTATTCACTTTTTTAATTGGATAGCCAACTGGATCCTCAAACTCTGGGGTATAAGTCCAGCAAATGAGGCAGATTTAGCTTATACAGAAGAAGAACTGCGAATGTTAGTTGATGCAAGCCAGCGCCATGGTATATTAGGTAAATTAGAAGGAAAACTCTTAGATAATGTTTTTGAGTTTTCAGAATTAGTAGTTAGTGAAGTTATGGTCCCCCGTCAGGATATGGTATGCCTCTATATCCAAGACTCTATTGAAGAAGTGCTGGAAACAGTTAAGAAGGCTGGTCACACTCGCTATCCATTGTGTGATGATGATAAGGATAATGTCATTGGCCTTATCCACATGCGAGATTTATTAGGACTGCCGGAAAATCCCCAGAATATAGAGATAGCAGATCTGAAGCGGGAAATTCTTATCGTACCAGAAGGTATGCCCATTTCACATTTAGTTCAAAAAATGCGTAATCAAAGAACTCACCTTTCTGTAATAGTTGATGAGTTCGGTGGTACAGCCGGTATGGTAACAATCGAAGATCTCATTGAACAATTAGTAGGAGAAATCTATGACGAATTTGAAGGATCAGTTCAAGCAGAGATCATAGAATCTTCTGAAGGAGAATATATAATTAATGGACGGGTTCTTTTAGACGATCTTGAAGAATTATTGGAGATTGAGATCCACGATGATACAATTTCCACCGTTGGGGGCTTGGTATTTAATCATTTGGGACGTAAACCTGCTAAGGGGGATTCTATAGAATTTGAAGGATATGTTTTCACAGTAATGGAAGTAGTAGGGTTCCGGATCACTCAAGTAAAAGTTGCAAAAATTGAGGAACCTTCTGAAGAACTCCTTCAAGTTCCAGAGAAAAGTTTTGTTTAAAGCTAGTTTTGTAATATAATAAAATAATAAGCAGAAGTTACTTTAGCATAATGAAAGGAGAGTATTGATGAACGGATTTGGCAATCAGTTAAAAACAGTATTCTTAATGAGTTTATTAACGGTTCTTGTCATTCTAGCTGGAAACGCCATAGGCGGTTCCAATGGTATGATGATGGCCTTTGTCTTTGCTATGGTGATGAACTTTGGTAGTTATTGGTTTAGCGACAAAATAGCTTTGTCCATGACTAAAGCCCGACCTGTCAGCCCTGATCAGGCCCCGGAACTATATGAGATTATGGAAAAGCTAACCTATAACGCTGACTTGCCTATGCCAAAGTTGTATATTATTCCTTCACCTCAGCCTAATGCATTTGCCACAGGAAGAAACCCCAACCATGCTGCAGTGGCTGTAACTCAAGGACTGATGCAGATTCTCGATCGGGAAGAACTAGAAGGGGTGCTGGCTCATGAATTAGCCCATATTAAAAATCGGGATATCCTCATAGGAACTATAGCTGCTGTAATGGCAGGGGTAATCACTACTTTGGCTAACTGGGCTCAATGGGCTCTAATGTTTGGAGGACTAGGTAATGACGATGAAGGTGGCTCAGGCTTGGCTGCTTTACCTTTGATTATCTTAGGTCCTATTGCAGCTTTGTTGGTACAAATGGGAATCTCCCGCTCTCGGGAGTATTTGGCGGATACGACTGGGGCTGACATAGCTGGTAATTCTTATGGTTTAGCTAATGCTCTACAAAAATTAGAGCGAGCTTCCACTATGATCCCCATGGAGGTTAATCCTTCAGCAAGCCATCTCTTTATTGTCAACCCTTTAAATGCAAAAAGGGTAGCTAATTTATTTAGCACTCATCCTCCTATTCAAGAAAGGGTAAATCGTCTATTTAAGATGGATATCCGTTAATCCCTTTGGAGTGAAGGTGGTATCGCCCTATAATCAATAAAATAGTGTTATAAAACCAATTAGGGTTAGTTAGATATTAAAACAGCTGCCTGGAAAACTCATTTCCAGCAGCTGTTTTTTGCTTTTAGTTAATTTTTTGTCTTGGGTTAACGTTTTTTAGTGCTTCTAAAAAGTTGAACCGATACGGAAGATTCCGAATTCCTGGTGTCCTAAACTTTCTGACTTAGTCTGTTTACCTTTAGCTACTTCAAGGATCTCTTGGAAAATCCTCTTTCCGCCTTCCTCGATACTCTCTTTACCAGAGATAATAGAGGACAAATCTAAATCAATATTGTCCTTCATATTTTGAAAGGTTTCCCCATTAGCTGTAACCTTGATAACTGGCGCAATAGGGGAGCCTGTAGGAGTGCCTCGCCCTGTTGTAAAAACTAAGATTTGAACTCCTCCCGCCAACATACCGATCATGGATTCCACGTCTTGTCCCGGGGTGTCCATAATAAATAAACCTTTACCTTGCGGAGATTCCCCATAAGCTAGAACATCTTCAATGGGAGAGTGACCAGCTTTATAAATACAGCCTAAAGATTTTTCTTCAATGGAGCTAATACCACCTTCGATATTGCCAGGAGTTGGTTGTCCTCCTCTTAGATCTACCTGTAAGCTCTTAGCTCTGATTTCCGTTACTTCAACAATCTTTAAAAGTTTTTCCGCTACTTCTGGAGTCCTAGCCCTTTTGGCCAAGATATGTTCTGCTCCAATAAATTCAGTAGTTTCTGAGAGCATGGTTACTCCACCAGCCTGAACCAAAAGATCTGAAGCCACCCCTACTGCAGGATTAGAGGCTAACCCTGAAGTAAAGTCTGAGGCACCACATTCAATACCAAGGGATAGTTCGCTGATGGGAACCTCTTCTCGTTGGAGAGTTGCTAACTGACGAGCCATTTTACTGGCAATACGGACTCCTTTGGCTGTGGTTTTTATTGTACCACCGTTTTCTTGGATACCTATAGCTTCTACCATCTTACCGGAAGTTGCAATAGACTGAGCAGTGCCCTGGATGGGTATCCCTTCACAACCAAGGCCCACAACCAGAACAGCTCCTACGTTGGGATTAAGGCCTATTCCGATTAAGGTCCGTAAAGTTTGCTCATAATCTGCCCCAAGCTGACAGCAACCATGCTGGTTAGGGACTGCTATTGCTCCTGGTACCTGGGCAGCTATATTAAAGGCTACTGTAGTAGCACAAACGGATGTTGGTAATATTAGCAGATGATTGCGAATTCCTGTTTTTCCATCTGGTCTGCGAAAACCCATGAACTTCATATAAATTTCCTCCCTCTAATTCTCCAAATCCCCACGGCCACGTTTGGAAACCATGTTGTGAACATGAACATGTTGGCCAGGTTGGATATCTTTAATTGCTTTCCCGATACTTTCTGCATACTTAACAACCTCTTCTCCTTTTGCTATAGGAAGGATTGCCACTTTATGGCCTAAAGGGATATTTTCTTGGAGGAGAAGGGATTCTACCTGGTTGCCACGGTAAAAAGAAATTGTTGTACCTGCTGAAACATCTTTTACACAAGTTGCTACATTATCTATTTCATGGATAACTACAGCTTGTTTTTCCACAGAGATCCCCCATTCAAATTTTTTACTATATTATAACACAAGAACAAGGACACCTTTAGTGTTATTTTTAGCAAGGATGTGGGAATTGAGATTTGGAATAAGAAGGGACATTTATAGGCAAACTAAAAGGCAACTTATAAAATATTAGAATACTAAACTTTCTATTTCCTTTGGAGAAAGGAGTTTGCCTCACAAGTATGATACTTATCGCAATTCGAACAGTCATTCTTTATTCCTTAGTAATACTTGCTTTGCGTTTAATGGGAAAAAGGGAGATTGGTCAATTACAGCCTTTTGAATTTGTGGTAATCTTGATGATTTCAGACTTAGCAGCCATACCCAGTGAAAATATGGGGATCCCTTTAATATCAGGTATTATTCCAATTCTTATTTTGGTTATCTTAAGTATCTCTCTCTCTTACTTAGAACTAAAAAGCGTTAAAGCTAGGGATATACTTAATGGTGTTCCTTCTATACTCGTTGATCGAGGAAGGATAGTTGAAGAGGAATTGATTCGGAATCGACTACCCCTTTCGGATTTGGTAGAAGAATTAAGAATGCGCAGTATTCCCAATATCGCTGATGTAGAATTTGCTATTTTGGAGACCAATGGCCAGATAAGTGTTTTACCTAAATCTAATAAGAGGCCTGTAACACCAGAAGATTTAAAGATAGAACCGGATTTTGAAGGATTGCCTTATGTATTGATAATGGATGGAAGAATCGATAATAAAGCATTAGCGATTTCAGGAAAAAATTTAACTTGGTTGGAAAATGAACTAAAAAAGAAAAATGTTCAAAGTATAGAGGAGGTTTTTTTTGCCAGTTTAGATACTACGGGAAGTCTTTACCTTCAGCTTAAAGATAAAAATCTGAAAAAAAGTAAAACAAAAGGGAATGGAAGTAGAAAATCCAAAAAGCAAAATAAGGATAAGGAGTAGGTGAAAAAGAAAAGCATATGAGGTGTAACATATGTTAAGGACTTATTTGACCGCCGCTATTATTTTTATAGTATTAATCTTCGGTAGTATTTGGTATAACAAGTATCTTAGTGAAACTACTACATCACTGGATGAAAAACTACTTGTTATTGGGCAAGAGATTCAGCTTAAAAACTGGGAAAATACAAATATCCTTCTTAAAAAATTCGAAGATGAATGGAATGAGGAAAAAAAGATTTGTAATCTTCTCCTAGATCATTCTCAAATAGATAATATTGATATTACTTTGGAGCGGCTAAAAAGCTATGTAACTAGTCAAGATGAAGTACTAAGCTTAGGGGAAGTTGCTACTCTTCGACTATATTTCAATCGTATAAGAGATATTGAAAAGATATCTATTGAGAATCTTTTATAACGCTATAATTTTGAGGGAGGGAGTGAATTGGGTTCAAAGGGGGATAAGCTAGGGAATTGGAGCAGTATTATTGCTACCCTAGGAACCATGACATTAGCAATAACAGCTACCATTACTGTGTTTATTACCCTCAATGCTTGGAAAGTGGAAAGGGAATCGGCACGTCCATATTTTTCCCTTCAGGATTCACCAAAGGTAGAAGGGAAGTCAGGAATATCATTTGAGTTTAAATTTAGTAATGTGGGAATTCATCCTGCTACTAATATAGCTAGTCGAACTTTAGTTTTCCTCCAGAATATGGATGATGTGCCCATTCATGATGCTCAATTCTCTTTAGTAAATGAGATTCCTAAGAATATGGCTACTAGTATGGTAATAGCCTTGGAATCCTCGGAAGTAGCTGATCATGAACTTGAGCGGAACCCTACATATATCGTAATTCATTTACAATATGAAGATCCTATTATAAAGGGAAAGTATAATCAGACTTTGTATTATCGCTGGGATGGTATAGACGGGGAAGAGTTAAACCCATTAGTTCATGTAGAGGCAAAGGAAATGGAGAAGATTACTCAGTATTTTAAACACCATAAGGTAAATTTTGAAAAGTAAAGGGAGTAGCGTAATACTTTGATAGTTTACGCTACTCCCTTGGAGATTTATTTGGGTATTATAAATATAATTATTGGTCCAGCATAACAATTGTATATACTTCAACAGGGCCGTGAACTCCGATAGATAGATCCATTTCGATGTCTGAGGTACGGCTAGGTCCGGAAATTATTTCGATAGCCGCTGGAACATCAGAACTAGCTAACTTTTCCATAGCCTGATCAAGACTATCCAAAATTGTAGAAGCAGCTACAAAAGTTAAATGACGGGTAGGAATAAGACTCACTGCCCGGCCACGTTTGGGGCTGCTTTTTAGAATTAATGAACCTGATTGGACGATTGCGTAATCAGCACCAGTGATTCCTAATTCCATTTTATCCATAATGGGATTTCGTTCTTCAGGATTAGAAGGAAGCTCAGAATAGGTATAAGCAGTCCATTTCAACTCTTCCAAACAGGCCCTAGCCATGGTTGGAAGCTCATCCCAAGTAACGATAGACTGATTATTTAACCAGTCAGGTTTTTCCCCGAACCAATTTTTCAATACTGAAACAGCCTCTTCGGTTGTTCGAGCCTTGGCACCATTTCCCCCCATTATTTCATACATTTTAAGGAATTCTTCAACTCTTTCTTCTTGGGAATTAAGGCGAAATAGAGGGAAGCTTACCTCAACTGGCTCTACTGATGTTGGGGTGGGACGTCCTAGTTTTTGGGCTATTCGAGAAATAAATTCTTCCCGTTGAGTCATTCCTTTTCACCTCCCTTGTTTTCTTGTAACTCCTTCTGTAAATTCGGCCAGATGTCGTTGAAGATAGGACTGGCAATAGGAGGAAGAGTTTTGCTATTAGTCCAGTTAGATAAAGGAGCGGGTCCTTTAGTAATACGGCCGTTTTTCATTAGGAGGAATTGGAACTTAGATCCTAACTTAATGAAGGAACGGAGAGTCTTCGGATTGCTGAAATAGTGGCCATAATACTTAAAGATTTTCTTCTCTAAACCTGAAGTATATCCTTTAACAACCATCCGATCCCGATGTTTGACAATAAGGTCATGAAGGGGAATCCGGACAGGACAAGCTTCCGAACAACTCGCACAGAGGGAAGAGAAGTATGGTAAATGACCCCAACGTTTGTAATCCTGTTCAAGTAAGGGAGTAATCACAATCCCAATTGGGCCGGAATATACAGAGCCATAGGCATGTCCACCTACTTGGCGATAGACTGGGCAGACATTAAAGCATGCTCCACAGCGAATACAGCGGAGGGAAGAGCGGAAATCTTCATCACCTAATATTTCGGTACGGTTATGATCCAAGATGACTAAATGCCATTCCTTAGGACCATCAATATCTCCATCTCTCTTAGGAGGAGTGGTCATTGTAGTATAGACAGAGAGTCGTTGACCAGTAGCACTACGAGCTAAGAGGTTAAGCATAACGCTAAGCTCTTTAAAGGATGGTACGATACGTTCCATTCCCATCATAGTAATTTGTACATCTGGAAGAGTGCTTACCATTCGGCCATTTCCTTCATTTGTTACCATGGTAACAGTTCCAGTATCTGCTACAGCAAAGTTACAGCCTGTAATTCCGATTTTAGTAGAAAGAAACTTTTCTCGCATTTGTTCCCGTGCGAATTTTGTTAGAGTTGGAGTGTCAGACTCCAAGGGGTGACCGGCTATAGGTTCAAATAGCTCAGCAATTTGGTCTCTATTTTTATGCATAGCAGGTACAATGATATGAGAGGGAGGCTCTTTAGCGATTTGGATTATGTATTCTGCTAAATCAGATTCGACTACCTCGATGCCATCTTCTTCGAGAACAGGATTAAGGTGAATTTCCTCTGTGATCATGGATTTAGACTTTACCACTAATTTATAGCCATGTTTCTTAAAAATTTCCTGGGTAATTTTTACTGCATCTTCGGGAGTCTTAGCAAGGTGAACATGTCCACCATTTTTTTCTACATTTTCGATCAATTGATTGAGATAATAGTCTAGATTTTCTACTACATGATTCCGGATCTTTTCGCCAGCTTCACGCCATTCTTCCCAGTTGCCTAATTCATTAGTGATATTTATCCTTCCGTTACGAAGGCGATCAGTAGCTCTTCTGGTAGCCATTCGGAGAAAATCATCTTTCAAAGCCTTATCTAAGGCTTCATTTACATCATAATGATTGCTTAGTGACATTGAGCTTACATCCCCTTTCCGAGTAATTGAATTACATGCATTGTCGGTACAGGGCGACCTTGTTTTTCCATATATCCGGAGATATTCATTAGACATCCCATATCTACCCCAGTTAGGATGTCAGCTCCAGAATCCCATACAGTTTGGGCTTTTTCAGCTACCATAGCCTCAGAAATTTTGGGCATCTTAATTGAAAAAGTTCCGCCAAAACCACAACAGAGATGTTCTTCTGGTAGGGGTACTATTTCTAAACCACGAATATTTTCTAAAATAGTTAATGGTTCATCCTTGATACCTAATAAGCGGGTGGCGTGGCAGGAAGGGTGGTAAGTTACCTTACCATTATAGCTGGCACCTAAATCTGGAACTTTAAGCACATTTACAATGAATTGAGTAAACTCATAACTTTTGTCGATGAGATCTTGAGCTTTTTTTGCATATACGGGATCATTTTTGAATAGTGCGGGATAGTTATGATGGATCATGCCGATACAAGAACCACTTGGAGCTACTACT
>JAAZLD010000280.1 GCA_012799495.1 Desulfitobacterium sp.
AAAAAATTATAACACAAGTTGGTAAAAAATGTAGTAAATCAAAAGATAACCGCAAAAAAAGTTATTTTTTTCCCAAGGTAGGAATTTTTCATAATTGCACGAATAAATAAAATAAGATAACTTATCATAGGATGGTCAGACCACTATTAGTGTATCACTTTTTACTAAAGTGTGCCATAAAGTAAGTTCGGCTATTTTCCTAATGCACCATTTTCCTAATGCACCTTTATTTATCCATAATAAGGAGGAGTATGTATTATGTTAAAACCGGAAGCTTTAAATGAGCTAATCCAAGTTTTGGGGAAGGAAAACGTTATCACAGATCCTGACGAGCTCTTGACTTACTCATATGATGCTACAGCGGCTATGCCTCGCCAAACACCTGACGTTTTTATTACCCCCTCTACCACAGAGCAAGTAGCAGAAGTAGTCAAAATCGCCAACAAATATAACTTACCTATTTATCCACGGGGTTCAGCTACCAATCTCAGCGGAGGAACAATTCCTATTGAAAAAGGTATCGTCATGTCTATGCTCCATATGAACAAAATTATTGAAGTAGATCCAGAAAACTTGACTGCCACAGTTCAACCGGGAGTCATTATTGCTGATCTCAATAATGCTGCCATGGAACATGGCTTATTCTATCCTCCCGACCCAGGAACAGTGAACACCGCCACTATGGGCGGTTCAGTAGCAGAGACCTCTGGAGGCTTAAGAGGTTTAAAATACGGTGTTACCAAACACTATGTTATGGGTATGAAACTAGTTCGGGCCAATGGAGACATTATCAAATGGGGTAACAAATGTGTAAAAAATGTTACCGGATATGATCTCACCGCCCTCTTTACCGGTTCTGAAGGTACTCTCGGAATTATTACTGAGATCCTAGTTAAACTTAACCCAATGCCAGAAGCTAGAAAGAGCCTTCTTGGAGTCTTCGACGATATCGATAAAGCAGGTAATGCCATCTCAGCTATTATTCGCAATAAAGTAATTCCTGCTACTCTGGAAATCATGGATAATATCACTATCAACACTGTGGAGAACTTCTCCAAGGCCGGTCTTCCCACAGATGCGGAAGCAATTCTTCTCTGTGAAGTTGACGGCTATCAAGAAGCAGTAGATAGAGAAGCAGCTATTGTAGAAAGGATACTTAAAGAAGAAGGAGCAGTAGAAGTAAACCTAGCTAAAACAGATGAGGAACGGGATAAAATCTGGTTTGCCCGCCGCAATGCTCTACCTGCCTTAGCTCAGCTCCGTCCTACTACAGTTCTAGAAGACGCTACAGTTCCCAGAAGCAAAATTCCTGATATGATCAAAGCTGTTCGGGAAATCGCCAATAAATACGATCTTACCATCGGAACCTTCGGTCATGCTGGAGACGGAAACCTCCATCCTACCATTGTAACTGACGAAAACGATGCCGAAGAAATGAAACGGGTAGAAAAAGCAGTCGACGAAATCTTCGAAATAGCAGTATCCCTAGGCGGTACTCTCTCTGGAGAGCATGGTGTAGGTATGGCAAAAGCTAAGTATTTACCCTTAGAATTTGGAGAAGCAGGAGTACAACTACTAAGAGATATTAAGGAAGCTTGTGATCCTAACTATCTCTTAAACCCAGGTAAAATTGTTCAAAGGAGGGACTAAGGTGAGTAGTATATATAGTTCCCTTGAATCTATTCGCGAGGAAATCAATAAATGTATGAAATGCGGCAACTGTCAAGAAGTTTGCCCAATCTATAAAGAGAATTATCGGGAAGTCTCCGTAGCCCGGGGAAAAATCAGTCTTATTCAGATGGTTATGCGGGGAGATACAGAACTTACAGAAGGAATCGCTGACCGCTTATCTCTTTGCACCACCTGTATGGCTTGTAATAATATTTGTCCCTGTGGTGTCCGTTTTGACAAGATCATCCTAGCTGCTCGGGCGGAAGCTGTTCGGCAAAAAGGGATGCATCCAGTGAAAAAAATCGCCTTCAACACTATTAAGGCCAACCGCTTCTTTGATTTCGGTTTGAAAGTAGGAAGCAAATTCCAAGGTCTAGCTATGAAGCGGATCCATGGTAGTGATAAAGGTGCTCGCTTACGGTTGGATATTGGTATTGGTAAAGAAAAAGTCTTCCCTAACTTAGCCAAACGTCCTCTCAAAGATGAGCTACCTACCATAACAGGTGTAAGTAAACGCAAAATGCGTGTCGGTTACTATATTGGCTGTATGACCAACTACTTCTACACAGATATGGGCAAAGCTCTAGTAGAAGTTCTTAAAGAAAACGATTGTGAGATCGTGGTTCCTAAAGATCAAGGTTGCTGTGGAACCCCTGCCGCAGTTAACGGTGATGTGGAATCAGCCAGAGTATGTTCTCGCCGTAATCTCTTAGCTTTTGAGGAAATGAATCCTGATGTAATCGTTTCTAACTGTTCATCCTGTGGGGAAGCCTGGAAACACACCTTCCCTCAACTATGGGACAATGATCCTCAGATGAAAGCTTTAGCTGAAAAATGGG
>JAAZLD010000281.1 GCA_012799495.1 Desulfitobacterium sp.
CAGCAGGGGCCATTGCTGCCCCCATATTACTAACATCTGTCTCACCAAAGTCTACAATACGGCCAATAGTACAAGCCGTAATACGGGGGCCTTCCCCCTGGTGCCCTAGTACTAAGCTACCCGCTCCAGTTACTGTCCACTGGGCACTCATAGCCCGTTGTCCACCTTGTTCTGTAGGCAAGCGGTATTGTCTTTCCGCTGTTTCGTGGTGACTTGATACTCCTAGTAAAACCTGGCGAGCAAAACCTCCATCAATGAGCATACTCCCTACGGCCATACTTAAAGCCATAGTAGAACAAGCTCCATATAAACCGATAAAAGGAAGACCTAATGCTCGGGCGGTAAAGTTGGAGGTGATGATCTGATTAAGTAAATCACCGGCCAGCATATAATCGATTTCTTCCTTATGTACTCCAGATTTTTTTAAGGCACCATTCATAGCCTCTTCCATCATCTTCATTTCTGCGATTTCCCATGATTTATGACCATTTATATTGTCAGCCCAAACTTTATCAAAAGTATCCCCCAAAGGACCATTTCCTTCATAAGGCCCAACTACGGAATAAGAAGAGAGGATGGTTACCGGATTTTCAAAAATCACGGTTTGATTTCCCATTCGTTTTGATTTCATTCTTGCTTCATCCCCAATCTTACCTTTTTATACTCATGTACCTAAACAATGAAATAATATATTAACCCTATAATTATTGAAGTGGCGATACCGTAGACTAGCACTGGACCAGCTATTGTGAAGAGCTTTGCTCCAACACCCATTACATATCCTTCACGTTTAAACTCGAGAGCTGGTGCAACAATAGAGTTAGCAAACCCTGTTACTGGAATAATGGAACCTGCACCAGCGTATTTGCCAATTCGATCATACACCCCTAAGCCAGTTAATAAGGCTCCTAGTAAAATCAAGAAAGCTGTTGTTGCTGTTGAGGCTTCTAGCCGCTCCATGCCCAATAAAACTAAAATATTTATAATTATTTGGCCAAATGCACAGATCAGTCCCCCTACTATAAAGGCCCAGATCACATTCTTAAGAAGAGTGGGTTTGGGGGTAATACTTTTGGTTAGTTGTTGGTATTCCTCGAGACTTATCTTTAGTCTAGGAGGCTTAAGATTTTGAGTGGCCAATATCTTCACCCCTTTATTTCTTGATCAGATCCTTGAATTATCAAGTTCTATCATAAATGCTAAAATATAGTATCTAACTAAACTAGATTTTTATACGATGAAATCCTAAAAGGCTTGACTAATTTCCTTTTATTGTATTTCTTTAATATTTTTTACAGGTTAGCAGGGAATTTATGGAATACGTCGAATTGAATTCTGAGAAGACGTATTGGGGGGATCTACTTTGCTCATCGAAAAAAATATCCAGCGCCAAACCTTAACCTTGAATCTCCAAGGTGAACTTGATATGAACACTTCGGAAACCTTACGACAAGCTATTGATACAGAAATTGAACGTCGTGGCATCCGAACAGTTATCCTCAATCTTGAAGAAGTTAGTTTTATTGACAGTTCGGGGCTGGGTGTAATATTGGGGCGCTATAAAAAGCTACTTCCCATGGGAGGTAAAATGATCATTACTAATGTGCCATCTCATATTTATAAAATCATGGAGCTATCCGGACTCCCTCGGATAATTGAATTTGAAAATACACCGAGCAGAAAAATGGAAGGAAGGGAAAAGTAAAATGAAAAATCAATTAGAACTAACCTTTACAAGCCTCCCCGGCAATGTTGGGATTGCTCGTATGTTAATCGCTTCAGTGGCTGCCCAATTGGATCTTGCTCTTAGTGATATTGAAGAGCTAAAGGTTGTCATAAGCGAAGCTGTCTCTAACTCCATAATCCATGGGTATAAAAATAAAGAGGACATGCCTATTACATTAAGGATTGAATATGATGAGAAAAAACTCAAAATCCTAGTCAGGGATCAAGGTTGCGGAATTCCGGATATAGAGCAAGCTATGCAGCCAGCTTATAGTACTGATCCAGAACGGATGGGTTTAGGCTTTGTTTTCATGCAATCTTTCATGGATGATTTACAAGTAGAATCTACCGTGAATGAAGGTACCACTGTGATAATGGTCAAGGAACTTGAAAACATCCGACCCTCCAAGCATTAGGAGGGATAAGCTATGATTCAAAGACTCACTGAAATGAACCTTCCGCGATTTCCTCTCCTGTCTGATGAAGAAATGATGGATTTAATCCGTAAAGCCCAAGGAGGAGATGAAGAAGCTCGGGAATATTTAATTAACTGCAATCTCAAGTTAATTTTCAATCTTGTGCAACGTTTTGCCCATCGAGGCTACGAATTAGAGGATCTCTTTCAAATAGGCACTATAGGCTTGATTAAGGCTATCGATAAATTCGACTTTTCCTTTGGAGTAAAATTTTCCACTTATGCAGTACCAATGATTATCGGTGAAATCCGTCGTTTCTTGCGAGATGATCACCCAGTAAAGGTACCCCGTTCTTATAAAGAACTAGTCTATAAAGTCAATCGGGCCCGGGAAAGTCTCTCTGCTACTCTCGGTAGAGAGCCAACTATTGGTGAAATTGCTGAAAATGTCGGAGTCGAACGAGAAGAGATAGTATCTGCTTTGGAGGCTGTCCAAACCCCCACTTCTATATATGACACCCTCTATCAAGACGACTCCGATCCAATATATATACTCGATCAGCTTCCTGAGGAAAAAGACTTAGAACCTAGTTGGTTCGAAAAGATTGCTCTTAAAGAGGTTATCAATAAATTATCCCAACGGGAAAAAATGGTTTTACTTATGCGCTTCTATGAGGATAAAACCCAAAGCGAAATCGCATCTATTCTTAATCTTTCCCAGGTCCAAATTTCTCGTATTGAGAGAGGAGCCTTACATCGTATACGACAACTTCTGCGGGATTCAGCACCTAATGAAGACACAACTTGAAGTCTGAACTTAATTAAAGCCAAAAACACCTTCTAAAGTCCGCTTAAATTGCTGACCAAGACCTGCTTTAGCTACATCCTTTTCAGCAACGAGATTCACTGAAGTCAACAATTTGTTGTCCCGATAAAGAGCAATTTCCCCTAACTTTTGTCCAGCTTTGACAGGAGCCTCTACATCTGGGTTGAGCTTTGTCTCTACCCAGATATTTTTATCCTTACCTTTTTGAACGGTGACCCCTAGATTTTGTTCTGTTATGACATTAACTTCTTCCTCGGCACCTTTACTAACTTGAACAACTCCCTGTTTTTGGCCAGCAGGTGCAAATTCTTTATAGGTAAAGTTCGCAAAACCATAATTGAAAAGTTTCATAGATTCAG
>JAAZLD010000030.1 GCA_012799495.1 Desulfitobacterium sp.
ATCTCTATTCAAACCCTGACGAGCTTTTTCAATGCTTTGAGCCATTTCCTCAGCAGTAACAGAGTAAGACTTGCTTACTACTTTAACTTCCGGGTAATTACCAATAGCTTGGGCAATTTGCTGATAATTATCATAGATTTCTGCTGTATCTAACCAATCGATTCCTCTTTCTAAAGCATAACGCAATACTTCTATTCCTTCTTCCTCTTCCACCCTGCCTTGAAGAGGAGAAATTGCCAAGGTCCCAAAACACACTTCGGACACTTGGGGACCATGCCAACCTAACTTCACCTTTTTCATCCTGAACCTGCTTTCCTTGCTACTATATAAGTCTTTATAATTACATAAATTTAAGTAGATAACTTTATTTTTGAGTTAACCTTATCATTCATACTATTATCCATAGGAGAGAAACCCTCACCATTCAGTGAGGGTTCTTAAGCTCTTATTGAATATTACTTGTTGAATATTACTTGGATTCATAGCTCTAAAACTTGGATTCGTAGCTACAAAACTTGCAATGGTGTCTGTTTTATTACATATTGTGAAAACATATGGGCTAATATCCTATCTTCAAAACTATTTATCTGCAAGATAGGAGCGCACTAGTTCTTCTAAAAGTTCGTAACGCTCTAACTTCCGAATGAGAGATCGGGCTTGATTATGGCTGGTGATGTAGACTGGATCTCCTGACATCAAATATCCCACTAACTGATTAATGGGGTCATATCCTTTTTCTTCTAAGGCTACATAAACTTGTTGTAGGATCTCCTGAGGTGAAACATCTTCTCCCTGAGATTTAAACATCATTGTGTGTTCTAAATGATCCATATGCCTACCCCCTTTGGTTAAGAGTTCTCGTCCAGCTAATAATTTTCCTTTATTTTTCCTCGAGAAAACTCTTAAGAATTTCTGAAACTTTATCTATTGCTTCCCCGATCTTTTCCGGTTTTTTGCCCCCTGCTTGAGCCATATCGGGACGACCACCGCCGCCGCCACCGGTAATTTTTGCTACTTCCTTAATAATTTGCCCCGCATGGAGACCCCTTAAACCTTTTGGAGTAACAACAGTTACCCAATTTACTTTTCCATCATTGGCTGCTCCGAGAACAAGGACCCCGGTTTTTAATTTATCTTTTAAAAGATCCGCTGTATTCCTTAGGGCATCCATATCTTGAGCAGAGACTTTAGCGGCTAAGAGAGGTACTCCCTCAACATCTTGCACTTGGCTTAGGAGAGTCTCTCCTTCTACTTTGGCAATTTTGGAGTTAAGCTGTTGAACTTCTCTTTCGAGGTCTTTTATTTGACTCATAAGACCTTGTACTCTTTTAGCTAGATCTGCTGGTTGGGCTTTAAGAGTATGGGCTAGGTCCAGAATTTGTTCATCTAAAGAACGGAGTTGCTCTAAGGTTTCTTTTCCTGCTACAGCTTCGATCCGTCTCAACCCAGCTCCTATACCGCCTTCGGAGAGGATTTTGACTAAACCAATACTTCCTGTGGAAGAAACATGGGTTCCACCGCAGAGTTCTTTCGAAAAACCACCCATGGAAATTACCCGAACAGTATCATCGTATTTTTCACCAAAGAGAGCTACTGCCCCTTGAGCTTTTGCTTCTTCTAAGGACATTTCTTCTGCCTGAACAGGTAAATTAGCTAAAACTACTTCATTAATAGTATCTTCAATGCGCTTTAATTCCTCTTCTGTCAGAGCAGAAAAATGGGAAAAGTCAAAACGGAGTCTTTCAGGAGTTACCAATGAACCTGCCTGTTGGACATGTTCCCCTAAGACTTCTTGTAAAGCTTTATGGAGAAGGTGAGTGGCACTATGATGGCGGGCTGTGGCCAAACGCAACTGATCATTGACTACTGCCTGTACTTCTTCTCCCTGGCTAAGTACACCTTGGGTAATCAGGAAACGATGATAAACAGTGCCTGTGACACCTTGTTTTACTTCAAGGAGTTTCCCTTCCGCCCGTTCAGTACGGATGATTCCATCGTCGGAGACCTGTCCACCACTTTCAGCATAGAAGGGGGTTTCCTTAAGGAAGATTAGGACTTCGTCCCCTTCTCCTGCATCAGTAATCTCTTCTCCTTCCTGGAAAATAGCTTCGATCCTAGTTTTTATAGCTAAACCTTCATATCCCCTAAAGGGAGTAGTTCCTAATTCTTTAGCTTTCTCAGTAATTGCAGGGCTTTCCTGAACTGCTTTCATTTGTTGGGATTGTTCCTTAGCTAAACGACGATGTTCTTCGGCAGCCATATTAAAGCCCTCTATGTCCACCTTCATACCTTGTTCCATGAGAATTTCCTCTGTCAGTTCTACTGGGAAACCATAGGTTTCGTAGAGGTAGAAAGCATCAGAGCCATTTAAGGTTGTTTCCTCGGCCTCTTTTAGGCCTTTAATTTTCTCTTGGAGAATTTGGGTTCCTTGCTCTAAGGTGGCTTGGAAATTCTTTTCTTCCAAACGGAGATGATTAAGAATAAAGTTTTCGTTGTCTTTTAGTTCTGGATAGTGTTGTCCGTAATCCCTTTGGATAATGGTAAAAATCTGTTCTAAGAAGGGTTTATCAATACCTAAGAGGCGAGCATAACGAATAGCTCTTCGGAGAATCCGTCGTAATACATAGCCACGTCCTTCACTGCCGGGACGAATTCCATCAGCTAACATAAAGGACACTGCCCGGGTATGATCCGCTACTACCTTCATAGCCAGATCGCTTTTGGGGTTATCCCGATAAGGAGTCCCTGACAGCTCAGCAACTTTATTGATAATAGGCATAAAAAGGTCTGTATCAAAATTAGTTTCTACTCCTTGCATTACTGAAGCGATACGCTCTAAGCCCATCCCTGTATCGATGTTTTGCTTAGGTAGTGGAGTAAGGTTTCCTTCCTCATCACGATTATATTGCATAAAGACTAAGTTCCAGATTTCCAGGAAACGGTCGCATTCACAACCCATGGCACAGTCTGGTCCACAGCTCCGCTCTTCCCCTAAATCTACATAGAGTTCTGAGCAATAGCCACAAGGACCTATAGGACCTGCAACCCAAAGGTTCTCCGGATCATAAGTAATCCGTTCTGGAGATACACTAGTCTTTTTAAGCCATAGTTCTTTAGCTTCCTCATCTTCTGGGTGGACAGTGATCCATAATTTATCCACAGGAATTTTTAATACTTCCGTAATAAATTCCCAAGCATAAGGGATAGCGTCTGCTTTAAAATAATCTCCAAAGGAGAAGTTTCCTAACATTTCAAAAAAAGTATGATGGCGAGCTGTTTTTCCTACTTCCTCTAAATCAGGGGTCCGGACACATTTTTGGGCGGTAGTAGCCCGAGGGATCGGAGGCTCAACTTGACCCATAAAGTAAGGTTTAAAAGGAACCATTCCTGCCACAGTGAGCAAAAGAGTGGGATCATCTTTAGGAATCAATGATGCACTAGGCAAGATTTTATGGCCTTTTGATTCAAAGAATTTTAAAAACATTTCTCTAAGCTGGTTACCTGTATACACTTTGTTTCCTCCCTGCGATTTCCTAATACTACTATTAAGTATGATACCAAAAAGCTTCTCAAAAGATAAATAAGGGGTACTTTGAACTTTAAAATATTTAAAGAAACCTTTAAACCTGAAAAATAAAAGCTGAGTCTTAAAGCAATGAGAAGAAAGTTATGTGGTAAATAATATGTGAAAAAAAGGTATTTTGTAAATAGATAAACCCGCCCCTAAAATCAGGGACGGGAAAATTCCGTGGTACCACCCTGCTTACCCACTGAGTTGTTCTAACTGAAAACCCAAAATCAAACAACCGTAATGAGTCGCTCTGCGACAGTTCACTGTCCTTGCATTTAACGCATGCCACGTCAAGGTTTACTTGCCCTCAGGAATAGCCTTCATACAAAACCCCTTAGCTTCTTTTCACCTTGGGAAGCCTCTCTAAAAAGGAGTTAAGTACTACTCGTTCCGTCATCAGTTTAATGTAACAGATGTAATTGCAATAGATTTAAATGTAACAAATCAATCAAAGTATATAGGAAAAATTGGGTTCTTGTCAACTTCTACCTAACCTTAGGGCCTAACATTCTTCGTCCAGAACCCACCCCGGAAATTCTTTGGTTCTTCAAAGATGATAAAGGCATTTGGGCATAGGTTATCGATCAGTTTTAAGAACTCTTGCTGACGATTACGCTTAGCTAACACCATCATAATCAGGCGAGGTCCATTTTTCCCCTCTCCCAGCCAGCTTGTCACCCCAAATCCAGCCTTTCTCAACTCTTCTGGTATCCCATGATATTCGCATTCAACCACCACTTGGGCAGCAATATATCCCAAAGCCAGTCGTTCTTCGATTTTACTTCCTAGAAAGACCCCCATACCATAACCAAAACAATA
>JAAZLD010000282.1 GCA_012799495.1 Desulfitobacterium sp.
CCAAATCTGCTAAGGTACCCCCTAAGAAATACCTAATGATCAGGGGTAGTAAGATCAATACTGCAAAGGGTAAAACAGGTTTTAAGAACCTTAAGATAAACTTATTCTCACTGGTAAGCAGAGAATATAAGGTGATAACCCCAGCGGTTAGAGCTAATAAGCGATAGCTCTGGATCATTGATATGTAAAAGAGAATGATAAAAAGATATACGATCTTCTGTTTTGCACCTGGTTTGTCTATTTGACTTCTATATAAGCTTGCCAACCCCATATTCATACCTCAACCCTTACTTTTATTGGTACTAGGTTTTTGACACACCTAGCCTGGGAGCGTCGAGCGGAGCGGATGTATAATAAGCTTCCCATAATTCCAGGGACAGGCTAGTCAAAATCCCCCACAATGTAAAAAAGGTCCCTTAGTAAATACTAAGAGACCTTTCCCATCTTAAAGTCACTATTAATTATAGAGCAGATTTTCTCCCCTTCCCTCTATAAACAATTTAAGGCAGGTCTCCTGGCTAACGTGTCATCCTCCTCCCCCCTTCCCAGATTGTATATAATCCAGTGGCATTGGGATTCGTCTCCGCTTACAGTGGTGGGTCCGCGACGGCTTTTACCGTACTTTCCTATTCTCCCTTCATTATGGGCACCTTAAATTTTGCACTATTAAATTTTCCTTTCTTCGAGACTATGCTACCATTTACTTCTAGAACTGTCAATGACAAAAATCCTCTATTTTCGCTCTAGAAAAGTTCCTCACTAGAAGTATAATTTAACCCTTGTGTTTCAGCAACAGCTTTAATAGTAAGCTTACCTTTATAGACATTTAACCCTTTTCTCAGAGCCTCGTCTTCTTGCATAGCCTTTTCCACGCCCTTATTAGCAATTTTTAATACATAAGGCATAGTGGCATTTGTTAAGGCCATAGTAGATGTCCGTGGCACTGCACCAGGCATGTTCCCTACTGAATAATGGATAACACCATGCTTAACAAAGTAGGGGTTATCTAAAGATGTAACCCGATCCATAGTCTCAATAGCACCACCTTGGTCAATGGCCACATCCACTAATACAGAGCCTGGCTTCATGGTTTTTACCATTTCTTCTGTGACAACCTTTGGTGTCTTAGCCCCAGGAATCAAAACAGCACCGATAACTAAGTCTGCTCTTTTGACTGCTTTGGCAATATTATAATTATTAGACATCAGAGTAACAACACGGCCATTGAAAATATCATCGATATAAGCCAGTCTTGCGCCACTAATATCGAGCACTGTTACCTGAGCTCCTAATCCTACAGCAATCTTTACAGCATTGATCCCTACATTACCACCGCCAATAATAACTACAGTAGCTGGTTCCACACCGGAAACACCGCCTAAAAGCATACCTCTCCCACCATTGGTTTTTTCCAATAGATGGGCTCCTACTTGGATAGCCATCCTTCCGGCCACCTCACTCATGGGCGCCAATAAAGGTAATGCTCCATTTGGTAACTCTACTGTTTCATAAGCTATTCCAATGACCTTTGCCTTAAGAAGGGCTTCTGTTAACCCTTTATCAGGAGCTAGGTGGAAATATGCGCAAACAATTTGGTTTTCTTTTAAATAAGGAATTTCTGATTTTAAAGGCTCTTTTACTTTAACGATCATATCGGAACGCTCATATACTTCTTGAGCAGTATCGAGAATGATGGCACCAGCCTCTATATATTCCTCATCGGTAAAGCCACTTCCTAAACCGGCTGATTTTTCTAAATAACATGTATGGCCTGCCTTAACTAGGGCATCTACACCTGCAGGAGGCATACCTACTCTGTTTTCGAGTGCTTTTATTTCCTTAGGTATTCCAACAATCATTTTTTCTCTCACCTCTAGAATAGTCTACTTACCTATAAAAATCTCTGCAATAATCCAATCATATATAATACAGATGAAATTGTAAATAAAAATTTTAGGATTTTTTCGTAATTCCGATTATAGTCAAAAAAAGCAAGCTAAACCTTATTTAAATCTACTCCATGGATTGCCGATAATATTTTATGGATATTCTATTTGGATTCAAAATATTACCAGCAAATCCCCCTACCTCCCAAATAGCTAATGTTACAGAGGAGACTATCGATCAAGCTCTGAAAGTTCTCTCCTATATCTTCGAAACAAGAGCTTAAGATACTAAGAGCTTTAGACACTATGAGGTCAAACTTAAAAAGCTTATGGTTAAAAATTCTCAGAATTAATAAATTCAGGGGAGTTAATAGTCTAGAGCTAAAAAGTTCTAGAGTTAAAGTTATTGTAGCCTTCAAGAAAGGAGTACCGCATTATGCGATACTCCTTTTACTATGTCCAGATTATTTGACGATTACAACTGTACATGGGGAACTATTGATAACTTTATTACTTACACTACCTAAAAGAAGTCGAGAAACCTGATTCATCCCCCG
>JAAZLD010000283.1 GCA_012799495.1 Desulfitobacterium sp.
AGCGTTCTTCCAAAGGTAAATCTAAAGTGTTTCCAATAACTGATTTACGGGAAACTCCCAGTAAAATTGGGTGGCCAAGAGCGCGGAATTCATCCAGGCGGCTTAAGATTTCCAGATCTTGTTCAGTATTTTTGCCAAAAGCTACTCCACCGATACCGGGATCTACAATAATTTGATCCCCTTTTAATCCTTGTTGTTCAGCTAATTTGATACTTTTCCTTAAGTAGGAGAGCATATCTCCCATAAGATGATGGTAATGGTCGTCATCTTGATTGTGCATTACGATTACTGGGACTTGGTATTTACCTACAACCTCGGCCATTCTTTCATCCCTTTGTAAGCCCCAGACATCATTGATCAAATGAGCTCCCACTTCCAGTGCTTTTTCAGCCACATCAGCTTTCCATGTATCCACAGAAATAGGCACAGGAATTCTTTTCACTAATTCCTTTAATATTTCCTGCATACGTTCCCATTCTTCTTCGGGAGAAATGGGGTTATGGTTGAGGCGTGTTGATTCTGCACCTATATCTAATATATCTGCTCCCTGTTCGACCAAAGCTTCCGCTTGTTGGAGAGCTCTATCAAGGGTATTGAATCTTCCTCCATCAGAAAAAGAATCGGGGGTTACATTGAGGATCCCCATGACCAGGGTTCTTTCCCCTAAAACTAACTCTTTATCTCTACACTTTAAGGTACGCTTTTGAGCCGGTTCTAAAGCTGATAAAGTTTCTTTCAAGCTATTAGCAAAATCCTTCAAGCCAAAGGGTTGAGTCAAGAGCTTCTTACTCAAGCGCCGGAATTGGCTTAAAGTTCCTAACAAAAGAATATCTGTAGCATCAACTGCATTAATGACTACATTGCGATGAACAGCTGCATCTCCACCTAGGGAGAGCATTTCTTGCTTTAAGATATGGGCAATACGCAATGGTACATTCTCTATTTTTAGAGCTCGTCCCACTGCTTTTCCTGCCATTAGAGCAATGCCCCCTGGATCAGAGCCGATATGCACTAAGGACTTTTTTGCTTCAAACTCATTATCGATTTTTACCCAACGTAGGTTGTAATTTTTCATCTAGGCCCCTCCTAGTTTAAACTACAATAATGTAAACCACCAATTAGGTTTATATTATAATGTCCTCCATAGATTTATTATATTTATAGCATGTTTCTTTGCTAGAGCAATTTTTGCAATCCCTTGCCCAGTCATCAGCTAAAGCTAAAGCTTTCCCTAGAATACTTGTAATTTGTGAAGGTTCCAGGCGATGCTCCTGTATTCCCTCTAAAATGATCTTTTGTTCAGCTTCGTTGAAACCACAATCCTGCAAGATAGGACCTGCCAACCTAACTCCTGCCTGAGCATGATCCTCCCCAGTTTCATATTCTACCCAACGACCGATATCATGGAGAATCCCTGCTCCGTAAATTAGTTCTTTGTTTAAAGCTACTCCAAAAGCATCTTCAAAAACTTCTTCTTCGTTTCTATCCAAAGAGATATTTTTTAGCAAGTTTTCTAAGATATATATATAAGCTACCCGAGCTACTGCCAAGCCATGATCTTCCCCATGGCGGCAATAAATCCGTTTTTCCTCAGCCTTTAGGTTATTTTTCGTGTATTCTTCATAAGCTGGATGTTGCAATATCTTATTTACTCTAGGCATGAGGTTCATTAGGTTTCTCCTTTCTATAAAGGAAGCCCCAGAAATTCTGGGGCTTGATTTTAGTATGTTAAGCTCTAAATAACTTAGAACAAACCGGAAATTTTTCCTTGAGAGTCAATATCCATTCTCACGGCAGCAGGTACTTTAGGCAATCCAGGCATAGTCATAATTGCACCGGTAATTGCTACTAGGAAACCTGCTCCAGCAGAAAGGCGAACTTCACGGATGGTGATTCTAAAACCAGTAGGACGACCAAGACGAGTTTGATCATCTGTTAAGGAGTATTGGGTCTTAGCCATACAAATAGGCAAGTTACCATAACCTAGTTCTTCATACTTTTCAATAGCTTTCATAGCTTCTTTAGTGAAGTTAACTCCATCTGCACCGTAAATTTCTTTACAAATCTTCTCGATTTTCTCTGTAATGGGGAGCTCAAGATCGTAAAGAACTTTAAAGTTAGATTCTTTCTTTTCAACAATATCCACAACAGCTTTAGCCAGTTCTACTCCGCCTTCGCCGCCTTTGCTGAATACTTCGGAGAGAGCAAATTCTGCACCTAACTCACGGCAGCGTTGAGCAACAAAGTCTAATTCAGCTTGAGTATCAGATGGGAAACGGTTAATAGCTACAATAGAGGGTACTCCAAATTTAGCAACGTTCTCAATATGTTTCTCTAAGTTTACGATACCTTTAGCTAAAGCATCGAGGTTTTCTTCGTTTAAGTTATCTTTAGCTACTCCACCGTTCATCTTTAGAGCACGTACAGTTGCCACGATAACTGTAGCATCAGGTTTCAGACCAGCATAACGGCACTTAAGATCATAGAATTTCTCTGCACCTAAGTCTGCGCCGAATCCTGCTTCAGTAATAGCATAGTCTGCTACTTTGAGAGCAAGTTTAGTAGCAACAACACTATTACAACCATGGGCGATATTAGCAAAAGGTCCACCATGGATAAGGGCAGGAGTATTTTCTAAGGTCTGGACTAAGTTAGGTTTAATGGCATCTTTCATGAGAAGTGCCATCGCACCTTCAGCACCTAAATCATGAGCGGTAACAGGCTTTCCATCATAGGTATAAGCTACAACAATTTTACCGAAGCGCTCTTTGAGATCCATGAGATCATTAGCTAAACAAAGGATAGCCATGATCTCAGAAGCTACGGTAATATCAAAGCCACTTTCACGGGGAATCCCTTCAGTACGTCCACCTAAGCCGATAACGACCTTGCGGAGAGCGCGATCGTTCATATCAAGAACACGGCGGAAGACCACTTGACGAGGGTCGATATTTAGTTGGTTCCCTTGTTGGAGATGGTTGTCCACAAGGGCAGCCAATAAGTTATGGGCTGAAGTAATTGCGTGGAAATCACCGGTAAAGTGGAGGTTAATATCTTCCATGGGAACACATTGGGCATAACCTCCCCCAGCTGCTCCACCTTTAATTCCAAAGCAAGGTCCTAAGGAAGGTTCACGAAGAGCGATAACGGCTTTCTTGCCGATCTTCGCCATAGCTTGACCTAAACCAACAGTTGTAGTAGTTTTACCTTCACCTGCAGGAGTAGGGTTAATAGCAGTTACAAGAATTAACTTGCCATCTTTTTTCTCCTTGAGTCTTTCCCATACGGCATTGAGGTCAATTTTAGCTTTATATTTACCATAAAGCTCCACCTCATCTTCTAGCAAATCCAACTCCTTAGCAACGTCCATAATAGGCTTCATCTTCGCCTCTTGTGCAATCTCGATATCTGTTTTCAAATGAGTCACTCCTTTTCCACTACTACTTAGGATACCACTATCCTAAAACTATAATTTTGATAACATCCATAGTATAAGGATGCCACCCCATAATAATTCGTCGGAAAAACTTGTTTCCCTTCTAAAATTCTAAAATTTATTTTTAGAATATTGAAATTCTTCGTACAGTTCCAGTCGTGCTCTAAAAACCCCTTTTTTTAATATTCCCTAATAGTAATAAAAAATAAGGGGATGATCCCCTTATTTTACAGTTAATATATAGATCTTAAATTTCTCCTTCTTTGATTGGAGCAATTCCTTTAAAAGAAGGTATTTGCACTGTCTTTCGTAAAGCTGTAACACTCATACCCAATTGCTTAAGAATTGGAGCCTCTAAATTATTAAAATAACTTAGTAATTCATCCTGATTACCGATGGCTAAAATTTCATAAGGTATTCCTTCGGAACGGGTAATCGGAACTTGATTTACTAATATAGTGGAAGTACCACTTAACACAATAGAAGTAGAAGCAACGATTCGTTGACCATTGACACTAATAGCTTCAGCACCAGCAAATTTCAAGGTGTTAATAATCCGCCTTAAGTATTCAATACTTAAAGAACCTACATATCTATTATCCTGTTGCCGATCATCAATTGTAATAACTATCCCTGGTCCAGTTGCATCTACAGTACCTTCCATCATCCGATAACGATCAAGCTCGGCTACTAAAGCAGGACTTACCCCTCCTTCTTGACGAGCCTCCTCCAATTGAGCAGATAGAGCTTTATGTCTTTCTTGTAATTCTTCGTTCCTTAATGTGGCCTGTTCTAAATAGTTACGAGCAGAAGCTTCTCTCTGAGCCTGAATTTCTTCAAGTTCCACTACATCTTGAT
>JAAZLD010000284.1 GCA_012799495.1 Desulfitobacterium sp.
ATTGTTTATCGGCAAAGGGGCATTTAGCTAAATCCCCTACACTCCAGAAGATCCTTTTATAACTGCGGGCAGCTAATTGGATCCCCTCTTTAGCAATATCAATACCTACCCCTAAGGGCTCCTTCCCTAAGGATGCCAACAGATTTTCCTTGATCTTTGCAAGATGCGAACCTTCACCACAGCCGGCGTCTATTATTCTTAAGGGACGGTTTAAGTCCTTGAATATTGGGGTAATCAGGTTGCTGATGGCTTGATCTAATGGCTGGTAAAACCCCATTAGATGAAGATTTTTACGAGCTTGGAATAATTCCTTGTGGTATTTAGTTTTTAGACCATGAGTTAGTAAATTTACATAGCCTTGTTTGGCTAGATCGAAGCAATGATTTTTTGTACATAATATACTTCTCCCATTGTACTCCATAGAGGAATGGCAATGGGGACAACTAAGCAAACTTTCTACTTGAGAAGCTAACTCTGTTTGAAAAACTGACTGAGGGCACATAAAATGCATCCTTTCTAGGTATGAACACTCCTGGTATTAGCTTAGTTCTTTTAAGATGAAAAGTAAAGAAAAAGGGCGATTTTATCTCCCATTTTGAGCCATTACAAAAAGATAACCTATCAAAGTTGTGACTATTCTGATATGATAAAAGAATAGAATAGAATAATCTATAAGGCTGAGGTGTATTATATGAAAATTAGAACCGCTTTGAGGGGTACTGTAGCCTTACTATTGATTTTTTCAATTATAAGTACAGTAGTAGTCTTTTATCAGCTAGATAAAATGCAACAAGACGGAACTGTAATCAACACGGCAGGTGTTGTTCGAGGAGCTACCCAAAGGCTTATTAAATTAGAAATGGCACAACAGCCTAATGATGAACTGATTAATAATTTGGATAATATTATCCAAGGTCTGATTGACGGGAATGAGAACCTTGGTTTGCCTCAAGCCAAAGATCAAGATTTTATCAATGCCATGAACAAAGTAAATGGACAGTGGCAATCACTAAAGAACACCATTATGAGCGCCCGCCAAACTGGGGATTACTCTGCTTTAATAGAGGAGAGTGAAGAGTATTTCGCTACTACTAATGAAGCTGTGGCAGTAGCGGAAGCCTATTCAGCGGGAAAGGTTATGTCATTAAAAATTTTCCAGGTTCTACTCTTACTTTTTAATTTTATCCTCTTGCTGACCATCTGGTTAAATAGTGATTTAAGAATTTCCAGACCTATTTCCCGGCTAATAGCTATAGTGGAAAAGTTAGATGTGACTTCAGATATTCCAGATGACTTTATGAATCGCAAGGACGAAATAGGGGGCCTTTCCCGGGCTTTCCAAAAAGTTATCAATGATATTCGTAAACTAATCGATGAACTTGCTTTATCTTCGGAAAAACTAGCTGAATCCTCAGTCTTTATGAAAAATATTAGCAAAGAATCCTCTGACTCGGCTATGGAAATTGCCCGAACTATGGAAAGTATAGCCCATGGTGCTAGTGAGCAGGCTGTGGAAATCGAAAAAGGCGTGGAAGAAATGGATGTCCTAGGGCAATTGGTCGAAGAGAACCAGAAGCAAGTAGAGGAATTGCGCCATGCCACTAATCGAGTTAATGAATTAAAAAATGAAGGGACCATGATCTTAGCTGATCTAATTCAGAAAACCCAGCAAAATGGCTTAACTGCTAAAGAGGTACAGGGAACTATTCTGGAAACCAATGAAAGTGCTAAGAACATAGTTGAAGCAAGCCTTAAAATTAGGGAAATCGCTAATCAGACTAATCTCTTAGCATTGAATGCTGCCATTGAAGCAGCCCGAGCAGGAGAGCAGGGTCGGGGCTTTGCAGTGGTAGCCGATGAAATCCGTAAACTAGCTGAAGAATCTAATCGCTTTACCACTGAGATTGAAAGTATAACCACCACCTTAACCTTAAAAACCGGTGAAGCAGTGGAAAAAATGAAGGAAATGGATTCTGTAGTGCGTATTCAGTCAGAAAGTGTTGCCGAAACCGATGCCAAATTTACAGGAATAGCTGAAGATATTGATCGGATTAAAGGCTTTATCGAAGTTATCAACGATTCCACCATGGAAATAGCCAATAAAAATAATATGATCATGGATATGATTCAAAACCTTTCAGCTATCGCTGAAGAAAGCGCTGCTGGTACCGAGGAAGTATCTGCATCCATTCAAGAACAAACAGCGGCTATGGATCAAATCGCTCAAGGAAGTCAAGATTTAGCAGAATTGGCCGTGAAGCTTGAAGAAAGTATGGAAGCCTTTAAAAAGAAGAATTAATAAGGCCAGTAAAGCAACTATATGCTATTAAGAGAAAGGGAAAATGAGCAAAAAATCTTAGGTTTAATAAATTATCCACAAGGGGATAACCTTGTGACCAAGATTTTTCTAACTAAAGATGAGGAATCCTCAAATATTATTAACATTTTATCCTGAGTTATCCCCAAAGTTATCCACACTATCCACAAAAATAGACACAATATCAACATCAAATCTCAATTTACTCACAGCCACTGGGGAAAAAGAAGAAAAATATAAAAAATGTGGTCAAGGTACATTGCCTAAATGTAAATGAGAATATAGGAAATCAATGAAAAAGGAAAAATCAGCAGCTCTAGTAGCTGCTGATTTTTGCGTAGCTTATTATAAATATCTGTTGACTTAAGTTTACTAGACTACTCCATTAACTATGCTAATTGTCTACTACTGATACTTCTTGTCTGCAAATTTTTGAGACTAGTCTGCTACGAGGTCAGCGTATTCTGGATTTCTGGTCATTTCTGCCTTCACAAAAGAACATAGGGGGTAGATTTTTTTCTGTTCTTTCCGGGCCCAATTAGTTAAGACCTCTACGAGCCTCTTACCAATATTTTGGCCTCTTAGTTCTTTGGAGACATAAGTATGGTCGGCAATAATAGTATTTTCCCCTTGGGGCTGATAGGTTATTTCAGCAAGAGGTCGATCTTCAGATTCACCAATATAAAACTTATTGAAACCCTGCTTTATTTCCATGAAATCACTCTCCAATCTAGCTTAAGTGTACCATTTTAATTATGGCACTATACCTTAAACTTCATGATGAGAGTTTTGAGGTTTTGGGCTAAATTAGACAGACTTTCACTGGAACTAGCTATTTCTTCAATAGTTGCAGTTTGTTCTTCTGTAGATGCTGTCACTTCTTCGGCGGCAGCAGAGTTTTCTTCGGCAATGGAGGCGAGATTTTCCAGGGCAGCAAGGATCTCTTCTTTCAGCTTATTCATCTCTGAACTTGAGATATTTAGTTGTTCTACTGTTGCAATGGCTTCACTCATATATTTGGCGATTAACTGATATTTATCTTGGCAAGCATGGACGCTTTTTTCCTGCTGTTCTGCTATTAGAGATACTTTTTCCATGGTTTTCACAGCACTTTGTGAATTCTGCTGGAGCTCTTTAACCATTTGGTCAATGGATCTGGTAGAAGCTGAAGATTGTTCGGCAAGCTTTCTAATCTCTTCGGCCACAACTGAGAATCCACGTCCTGCTTCTCCTGCTCTTGCTGCTTCAATAGCGGCATTTAAGGCAAGGAGGTTGGTTTGGTCAGCGATGGAAGCAATAACACTGCTGGCTTCTTCGATTTTTTGGGAACTGTCATTGGTCTTGAGGATGACATCATGAATATCCTGGGAGGCCTGATTGCTTTCTTCAGTGATCCTTGCTAGATTGTGGATTTCTTCTAGACCTTCATCGACAATATGGTTTACTTTTTGGGATGCACTAGTTAGGGCTTCCATAAATTCCTGATCTTTTTCGATAGCTTGGCCTAGGAGGAAGGCCTTAGTGGATCCCTCTTCCATATTAACAGCTTGCTCAGCAGCTCCATTGGCAATTTCGCTGATGGCTTTGGATACACCTTCCGAAGCGTGGGCGCTTTGCTGGGCAGCAGAGGTTAGTTCTGCCGATACAGTTGCCACTTGTTCCGATGAGCCTTTCACTTCCCCAACAAATTCTCTTAAATTTTGGGTAACGATTTGGATACCTCTTGCTAAAGTCCCTATTTCATCTTTTCTGGTCAGGAAAGCTTCAGGCATATCTTGGGTAACATCTAGATTAGCAATGTGCTCAGAATGGGTAGCAACTTTAACTATGGGTCTGGCTATGGAATTACCCATGAAGAGGACAAAGGCAATGGTTGCCAAGAGAATTATCCCTCCGGCAAGGATAATGTCTTTTTGTAGAGTAGGGATTGCACTTAAAACCTCATCTTTAGTAGCTGTGATAACAAAAATCCAGTCAGTGCCTGCGATGGGAGCATAACCAGCATATAAATCTTGATTGTTAAAGGAGTAGGAGCTAACTCCTTGCCTTTCTTCGATTATCGTATTAAATAAATTGGCTAGGGAAGTTAGAGAAGGATCATTTTCCACATCCTTTAGGGGGTTGAATTGGTTTATTACTTTATCCCGATCAGGATGGCCGATAACCGTTCCTTGGGAGTTGATGACATAGCCATATCCACTTTGACCATAGCCTGTATCATCGGCAATTAAGCTTAAAGCGTTGCCATCTCGACGGCCAATAAGGGCCCCTACCACTTGGCCATCTCTTTCTATAGGAGTAGCATACATGAGGACCATTTCATTAGTAACTCGACTCAGAAGGGGATCGGAGACGTTAGATTCTCCACTAAGGGCTTTTTGGACATAACTGCGATCCCCCAGCTGGCTTGTTGAACCATTGGAATAATAAACAGTTCCGTCTGGCTGGACTACTCCAATATCGAGGAAGTTGGTTATAGCTACTTGTTTTTGCATCAAGGGCTGCTGTAGTTCCCAATCCATAGTTTGCATATCTTCATTTAAGGCCAGCAGCTCTAAAGACATCATTTGAGTTTCCACACGACTTTCCGTAATTCTACCTGCTTCTAAAGCTAGAGAAGCCAGCGCTTGTTCAGCTTCTGCAGTTAGGGCTTCGCTAGCTCGCATAAGAGAAACTATTCCCAAAGCTAAGGATGATAATAGGACTAAAAGGGAGAAAGAGATAACAAGTTTTGTTTTAATACTTTTCACCTTGATCCCACTTTCCTTACTTAATTATTTTTATTGAAAATACCCTTTTGCTATTTTTTAAAATTAAGTGCCTTGACTTTTTAGAATTAAGGTGCCTTATTTTGTGAAAACTCAGGTGTCTATTTTTGCTTAAAGATCTTTAGGAACATTCATTTCGGGCTAGTATTACCTTAACTTCCTGCTGAGGCACAGGTTTGCTGAATAGAAATCCCTGGCCAGCATAACAGTTAAACATTTGCAAATAAGCCAGCTGCTCAGGTGTTTCAATTCCTTCAGCTACTAACTTAATTCCTAATTCATGAGCTAAGGTAATTATGGAGCGGGTAATAATAGCACTGGTTTTGTTAGTAGGAGCTTTCTGAATGAAAGAGCTATCGATTTTTATTACATCTACTTTAAAGGAATCCAAATAGGAGAGAGAGGAGTAACCGGTCCCGAAGTCGTCTACGGCAATCATAATTCCCATCTCCTGCAACCTTTGGATATCTTCAATGACTTTCCGATCATTATCCATAATCAAGTTTTCCGTAATTTCAATGATGAGATAGCGAGGATCCAGTTGATTGCTATTAAGTATTTCCTGGATATTCTCCACAAAATGATCCTCTGTAAATTGAACGGAGGAAAAATTAACGGAAATTTTGGTGGGGGGAAAGCCTTCATTTAACCATTGGCGGTGATGGCGACATACCTCACCTAAAACCCATTTCCCAACTTTTTTAATAAAGCCAGTCTCTTCCATAATGGGAATAAAATCACCAGGAGAGATCATACCGTAGCGAGGGTGCTCCCACCGCAGAAGAGCTTCAAGAGCTAAGATCTCATTAGTATAGAGATCCACTAGGGGTTGATAGTATAGTTGAAACTGTCCTTCCGCTAATGCCTTATGCATATCGTTGCGGAGTAAGAATAAGTTGTGACTTTTTTGGTCTAATTCAGGGGAGTAAAACTGGTAACGCTTTTTACCTAAAGATTTACAGCGGAGCAAAGCGATATGAGCAAATTTGATCAATTCTTCGACTTCTAAAGACTCCTGAGGATTAAGACTACAATAGACACTAATCCCTAACATGACAGAGATATCTAAGATGTTGTTTTCCACAATAAAGGGTGATTCAAAGAGCTTAAGGATATCCTTAGCTTTTTTTTCATAAATATGAAGTTGATCTCCCAGGGGAAATACAAAAGCAAATTGATCGCTTGAATAGCGGCAAAAGAATGAGCGATCTGTCATAATAGATTGTAAACGTTGGCTAATTTGGGAAAGTAGTTGATCACCAAGTTCATATCCTAAATAACCATTGATATATTTCAAACGCTCAATATCCAGGAGCATTAACCCTAGACCTTGCCCTTTTTCTTTAGTTAGAATAATTTCCTGAGCAAGGCGTTGATCAAAATCTTGCCAATCAGAAAAATTACTTAACTCATCAGAAGGTATTGTCCCAAGAGGAGAACCTTGTTTGCTATAATAGTTATGGTTTTTAGTCCCTTGCTTGCTGTTCATTATTTCTGAATCCTTTCGTAGGATACTTAATAAATAAAAATCGCCATTATTGGTAAATGGCGATAGTTATCGGTAGCCTGGCAGTCATCAGTTTAAACTGGAAGACCCATAGCTTTGCGTCCTTAGTTTTCACTAAGTTTGCCTTTATCGCTTATGTATTTATTTAGTTATATTAGGTAAACAATTCCTTTGCTTGCACCCTTAATTATTTCCCATGACAACTAATATGTCAATAACCTTCAGACATTTTAGAAAAATTGTAAAGACTACTATATGATTTGAAGGACGGATTAGGTGGTTTTATGTTAACAAAGGAGAATCTATCCTTAGATATTGCCCTTTTTGATGCTAATAGTTATTACGCTAGTTGTCACCAAGCGATAAATCCAGAACTTAGGGGCAAACCCCTAGTTGTGGCAGGGGATCCCAAGAGTCGGACCGGGATTATTCTGACAGCTAGTTATGAAGCCCGCCTTTATGGAGTTAAGACAGCCATGCCTTTATTCCAAGCCCGCAAACTATGTCCGGAACTAGTGGCGATTTCCCCGGATTTTTCTTTATACTTGGATCTTAGTGAGAAGATGTGGCAAATAGTAGGCCGCTATACAGACGATGAACATATTGAAGTAGTATCAGTTGATGAGTGTTTTGCTGATTTTCGTGGTTCTCATCTTCTTTTTGGCAGTACGGAGAAGATTGCTCGCAATATCCAAAAGGAGATTTGGGAAGAGCTAGGCCTTGGGGTGTCAGTAGGTATAAGCTATTGTAAAGCCCTGGCCAAGTTAGCCAGTGGCTATCAGCGTGATCCTCGGTCGAAGATTAAGCTCCCCAGAAGTTTTACTGTCCTTTCTCCTGGGGATCTCCCTACGAAGGTTTGGCCCTTGAGGGTTGGGGAGCTTTCAGGTATAGGGAAGAGGACGGAGGAAGAGCTAGCTAAGCTAGGGATCTATACCATTGGTGAATTAGCCCAGAGTTCTCCAGAAGAATTAGAGAAGCGTTTTGGGGTGCTAGGGATTAAAATGCATTGTTGGGCTAATGGAGAGGATGAGCGATCAGTAAGCCCGGAAGGACAAGTTAAGGATCACTCCATTGGTCGTTCCCTGACTTTACCCCATGATATTACTGACTTAGAAGAGGCTGCGGAAGTGCTTTTAAATTTGGCTGATAGTGTAGGGCGCCGAGTGCGTTTAGAAGGCTTCAAAGCCCAGACCATAACATTGGTAGTCAAAGGTGGGGATTTTAAGAATCGGACTTTTTCTACTACTTTATTTGAACCTACGGATCTAACAGATACCTTTTATGAAGAAAGTGTAAGACTTCTGGAAAAATGGCCTAAGGGAAAACCCATTCGGCTCTTAGGTATTACAGCAAGCCGTTTACAAAAAGGTATGGAGCAACTATCTCTTTTTCAAGAGGATGTTCAAGAACAGACAGAACTGACTAAAGCAGTAGATGCCATTAGGGAAAAGTATGGTACTGATATCCTCATGCGAGGAACCCAATATATGTCTCTCAGCCAAAAGCTTAGGCAGAGAAATACTAAAAATAAGTAAGAAGCAAGAAAGGGGGAGGAAATACCCAAGAATAAGCAAGAGATAAAAAGAGGAAAGCAAGCAGAAAGGGTTGTGTCAATGACACAACCCTTTTATTATTATTCTCTCTATTAGTATTTAATGAATTTCTCCCCTGGTACACCGCAAATTACGCATTTTTCAGGAACGGCTTTTTCGATATTACCGCATACAGGGCAGAGATAATAGAATACTTCTTCTGTTTCATCAAGGTTTTCTAAGGCATCTTTATATAATTTAGCATGGGACTCTTCAGCTAACATAGCCATTCTGAAAGCAGCTACAGCAGCTTTATTTCCTTCAGCTTCAGCGATTTTGATGAATTCAGGATACATAGTTTCGAACTCGTAGGTTTCCCCTTCGATACCATCTTTGAGGTTATCAGCTGTGGAACCGATTTTTCCAGCTAATTCAAACTCCTTGAGAGCATGAAGAGTTTCTGCATCTGCTGCAGCACGGAATAGTTTAGCAGCGTTCATTTTTCCTTCTTTTTCGGCTTTCTTAGCATAGGCTGTGTATTTACGATTAGCTTGGGATTCCCCTGCAAAGGCGTCCATTAAACAATCTAAAGTGGTCTTTTTTTCGCTCATTATGTAAAACCTCCTATTATTTATAATCATTCTAAAAACAAATTTATTCTAACATATATTAGAAAAATAATCAAGTTATTTTAAGA
>JAAZLD010000285.1 GCA_012799495.1 Desulfitobacterium sp.
TACTATTATGACTATCATTGCTATTATGACCGTCATTAATCTCTATTGGTTTCTTTTTGATACTTATATCCCCTATGAATTTATTCTTGAGGAGCCTTCTTTTCGTCCCGTAAAACCTCATATATAGTATGAGCTTCATTAGCTTTTATAGCATTGGGAGTAGCAAGTACCTTTACCTCTAGCAAGTATCTTGGCATCTCAATAGTGATTATATCCCCTGGACTAACCTTGGCAGAGGGTTTAGCTATGCGTCCATTAAGGCTAACCTTTTCACCTTCACATACGTCTTTAGACACTGTCCTCCGCTTAATTAAACGGGAAACTTTTAAGAATTTATCTACCCGCATAGTATCTCCCCCTTATACGAAAAATCAGGTCCTAAAGGGACCTGACCTTGCTATAACCTTATTTTTGAACAGCCTCTTTCAAAGCCTTACCAGCTTTAAATGCAGGGACCCTAGAAGCGGGAATGACGATCTCTTCCTTGGTTTGAGGATTTCTTCCAATACGCTCAGCACGATTCTTTACTTCAAAGGTTCCGAATCCAACTAATTGTACCTTTTCATCTCTAGCCAATGCTTCTTCAATAGAGGCAAGTACAGCATTAACCGCCTTTTCAGCATCTTTCTTTGAGAATTCAGCCTTCTCTGCAACAGCAGCCACTAACTCAGCTTTATTCAAAATGATTCCCTCCCAATATGTTTTGAGTTCAGCGTATTATTTTCGCGATAAATAGCCAAACTCCTGCTTTTATTTGATGTTTGTCCCTAATCTACATGGTTTTTTCTTTAATTTTAGCCTTTTCCCAATAAAAATCCATTTCTTCTAGAGTTAGTCCCTCTAATTTATGTCCGTCAATTCTAGCCAAACTTTCCATTTCTAAAAACCTACGTTGAAATTTCTTAATAGTTTTACGCAAAGCATCTTCAGAGTGTACTTTTAAAAATCGTGATAAATTAACACAAGCAAAAAGGATATCACCAAATTCCTCTTCGATTCCCAGCCCCCTTTGCATGGCTTCTTTTAACTCTTCTAACTCCTCATAAACCTTAGTGAGAGGCCCCTCCGAATCCGGCCAATCGAAGCCTATTTTAGCTACTCTTTTCTGAGTTTTCTCCGCCAACATCAGAGCAGGTAACCCTTGAGGAAAATCGAAAAACTCTTTCTTTTCTGCCCTTTCTTTTTCTTCATTTTTGATTTGATCCCAATTTTGTAAAACCTCAGCAGAATCTTTTACCGCTAAATCCCCAAAAACATGAGGATGACGGCGGACCATCTTTTCGATAATTCCCTGCAAAACATCTTGATAGCCAAACTCTCCCGTTTCTTGAGCTACCTGGGCATGAAAAACAATCTGTAATAGTAAGTCTCCCAGTTCTTCAGCTAAATTATACATATCTTGGGATTCAATAGCATCTATAACTTCATAACTTTCTTCAACTAGGTAGGGGACTAATGAATCATGGTTCTGTTCTCTATCCCAGGGACAACCTTCGGGACTCCTTAGCTTTTGCATAACCTCTAAAAGTCTGGTGGTTGAAATTGCCCGAGGATTAGGTGGTACAACTACTGTAGATAAATGATCAAATTCTTGATGATCTAGTTCATAGAGCTTAATACTTTTGATCTCCTCATTTTGTGCTCCTAAAGATTTAACTAGAAAAACCTCTGTTTCATCAGGATAGACTTCCATTAGATCCAACTTTACATCTGAGGCTATAAAAGGATCATATACTTGGGGAATTACCAGCCATTCCTTTCCAGTAATCTCTCGACCTTTCAATTGATCATAATTTAAGAGCAAAAATCCATTTGCCGGATCTAAGGATATAGCTGCAAAAAGAGGATCAAGAAAACTTACAGAGCCATACACTTTAACTTCTACATCTCCAGAAAGCTTGTCCACAAGTAATTGGACACTCCGCTCAGCCACTGTAGGGTGCCCCGGAACTGCGTAGACTACTTCCTGATATTTTTCCAGTTTATCTGTCAAGGAAGAAAGAATACCTTCATAAACTTTCTCAAAAGACTCCTCTTTTTCATAAAGGTAATCAAAAGATTGGGCAGTTATCCCTTCTGCCAGTAATTCCTGAGCACAGGGGTGCTTAAATGTGCGGAAAAATACTCCCTTAGCTTCCTTTATTAAGCGATAATCCCTCAAAGTCATGTATTCTAAGCCCGCAGGCCCTAGACCAATAATATGTAGAACCTTTTTCAATGCCATCCCCCCAAACCATATTGTACCACAAAAAAATGAAGCGGCCTTGCCGCTCCAATCTTTTTTCGATTCATTGTTCCATTTGTTTAGCGAGAAATCCTGCCGCCGTTTCCACTAATTTTACCTCTAATTCTCCCATCTTAATATTTGGATCCTTAGTCATTAAGATTACGGCACCGATTGGATCTCCTTCTGCAATTACCGGGGCTACTACTTGGTAGGTTAAACCGTTTTCCTCATCAGCCAGTTTATTTTCTCCAGAATTTAGCTGGATAGTTTTTCTCTCCGCCATAGCTTGCTCAATAGTAGATGAAATAGGCTTGTTTAAGTATTCCTTCTTTGATGCCCCTGATACAGCAATAATAACATCCCGATCAGCAATACATGCAATATGACCCGTCGCCTCATAGAGGGAATCTGCATATTCTCTGGCAAAATCACCCAACTCGCCAATGGGAGAGTATTTTTTAAGAATCACTTCTCCTTCACGGTCAACAAAGATCTCTAATGGATCTCCCTCTCGAATACGAAGTGTCCTACGAATCTCTTTTGGGATTACCACACGACCAAGATCATCAATCCTTCTTACAATACCTGTTGCTTTCATGGACGCTCTTCCCTCCTTATTGTCACTACCTAGCCTTTCTTCTAGAAAGCAATACCACATTAGGCAATTATATTATTGACAGTTGCTCTGTCTGTGGAAAACATTGCTTTGACTTTTACTTCATAGATAGTATATATCTGGGCTTTCTCTATTATTCATTTTTTTCCATGATGTTATAAAGTTAAAAATAGGAAAGTTTAGGCAGCTTCATTTTTCTTGGCATAAAAAAAGAGTAGTATATCATACATCCGCGCCGCTCAACGCTCTCTTACGTATGATATGCTACTCCTACTCCATCAAATAGCTTTTAATTTGCCAAATTATACTCCTCAGCATATTCGATCTTAGTCTCTTCACTTTCCCTTATTTGGGTAAAGTACTCCTCAAATTTGCGGGCTTTGGCATCTGCTAAGGCATCTTGAGCTACCTGATCCTTAACTGCTTCATAATCAGCAGGTGTAGGTTCTAGGTATTCTTCTACTAAAATAATATGATAACCAAACTCCGATTGTACGGGAGTGGTTGAAAACTTACCTACCTCTTGGGAAAAGGCCGCTTTCTCAAACTCCGGTACCATTTTTCCTCGTCCAAAGGTACCAAGATATCCCCCTGAACCCTTAGAACCTGTATCAGTAGACCTTTCTTTAGCTAACTCGCTAAAGTCCGCCCCATCCTCAAGGAGAGCAATAATTTCCTTTGCTTCTTCCTCAGTCTCTACAAGGATATGGCGGGCCTTTACCTGTTCGCCAGTTCCCCCATAATATTCCTGATTATTATTAAAGAATCTTTTTTTATCATCTTCGGTTACAGATACATCCTTGGTAATCTCTTCTGATAAGGCGAAGTAACTTCGCACCTCTTCTGCAGTCATAGCTTGCTGCTTTAACCATTCTTGGTACTGGCTATTATCGCCTACCATAGCAATAATATTCTTTTCTTGTTCTATCACACTATCAGCATTAGGATCTAAATTAAGCTTTTCCACTTCTTGCATAACCAAAACTGAGCTAATCATTGCTTCTAAAATTTGTTTTTCGATTGATTTTAGCATTTCTTTACCCTGGTCAGAGCTAAAATCCATACCCATACTTTCATAAGCTTTTTGCACTTCTAAGACCCTAGCTTGTAAATCCTTTTCTGATATGATTTGACCATTTACTTGAGCTGCCCATTGATCTCCTCCAAGAGAGGAACATCCAGTAAGTATTAAGGTCAGTACTAAAATTCCGGCGATAAAATTCCGGATTTTATTCATTATTACACTCCCTTTCCCGTCCATTAAGAGCAATTATATCAAGATGCTGTTTTTGAGGCAATACCATTAAATACCGATAACATTTTATTTATTGCTTCCAATAGCTCTTCCTGGGCAACAGAACGTAGACGAGCCTTAATCTCTAAATTTCCACTAGAAGTTGTACCAAAGCTAATTGGATAAGGAGATTGGGAAGCCATGGTCATAAGCATTTCGCCGGAAACCCCAGGATCAGATCCAAATCGGAAGATTACCTGTTGTTTAAGTTGCTGAATTTGTTCTATCTTCATAGATGCAGCAAGCCATTTAATTCGAACTATTTTCAAGAGATTCTCCACTTCTCGTGGAGGGCTACCGAAGCGATCGATCAACTCGTCGATCATTAGACTTAAATCTTCCTCATTATCAATAGCAACCATTCTTTGGTATAGTGCTGCTTTCAGTTTACGCTCCCCGATATAATCATCAGGTAAATAGGCATCAACTTGTACCTCAATAGTAGTCTCAATTTTTTCTTCGATTTTTTCTCCCTTTAATTCTTTAACAGCTTCTTTAAGCATTTGGCTATACAGTTCATACCCTAGAGCATTAAGATGACCATGTTGTTGGGCACCGATTAAGTTTCCTGCGCCACGAATTTCTAAATCTCGCATGGCAATTTTTAAACCTGAGCCAAATTCAGTAAATTCCCGGATAGCTGCTAACCTTTTTTCCGCTGTTTCTGTTAAAACTTTCTGAGGTTTATAGAGGAAATAAGCATAGGCTCGCCGATTGGAGCGACCTACCCGCCCCCGCAATTGATAAAGCTGACCAAGACCCATTCTATCTGCCTCATCGATTATTAAGGTGTTAACATTAGGCATATCAAGGCCTGTTTCGATAATAGTGGTACATACTAAGACATCGATTTCATGTTCTAAAAAAGCCATCATCTCTTGTTCTAATTCTTTTTCATTCATTTGCCCATGGGCTATACCATATCTAGCTTCAGGTACCAACTGACTCAAGAAATGAACTACTTGTTCCATATCCTCTACCCGGTTATGGACAAAGAAAACCTGACCTCCCCGCTGAATCTCTCGCCGAATAGCTTCCCGAACCACATCGGGACGGAATTCTGCTACATAGGTCTGTACAGGAAAGCGATCTTCTGGAGGTGTTTCAATAACGCTTAAATCCCTAACTCCCATTAAAGACATATGGAGTGTGCGGGGAATAGGGGTAGCGGAAAGAGTTAAGACATCAACATTAGCTTTTAGGGTTTTTAATTTTTCCTTATGTGCCACTCCAAAGCGCTGCTCCTCGTCCACAACTAAAAGGCCCAAATCCTTGAATCTTACCGAGTTAGATACTAGTTTATGGGTTCCTACCACAATATCGATAGAGCCATCTTTTAATCCCTGAAGAATTAGTTTTTGCTCTTTATGGGAGCGAAAACGACTAAGCATCTGAACGGTGATAGGGTATCCTCTAAAACGCTCTATAAAGGTGTTATAGTGCTGCTGAGCCAAGATAGTAGTGGGAACTAGTACTGCTACTTGCTTATTATCCATAACTGCTTTAAAGGCTGCTCTTAGAGCAACTTCTGTTTTCCCATAGCCTACATCTCCACAAAGAAGGCGATCCATAGGATAGGGCTTCATCATATCTTCTTTTACTTCCCGAATACATTGGAGTTGATCCGGGGTTTCTTCATAGGGAAACTTTTCTTCAAACTCCCTCTGCCATACACTATCGGGAGAAAAAGCAAAACCTTTTGCCGCCTGACGCTGAGCATAAAGCTTTAGCAGGTCAAAAGCCATCTCTTTAATAGCTCCCCTAGCCTTGGATTTTACCTTTTTCCACTCAGAACCTCCAAGTTTATAGAGCTTCGGCGAGATATCTGTATCTCCCCCTAAATACTTTTGCAAAAGATTCAGTTGTTCTAAAGGTACATAGAGTTTATCTTGTCCTGCATATTTTACAGCAAAGTAATCCTTTTCTATTCCACCTACTACAATACGTTCAATCCCAACAAATTGTCCTATACCATGATGAATGTGAACAACATAGTCACCTTGTTTTAAATCGCTAAACTCTAGACGCTGGCCAGTCTTTTGGGAAGTTTTTACCCTTTTAGCAGGGGTTTTCCGTTCTCTCTTATAAATCTCAGCTTCACTTAATACTATTAACTTACTCATAGGTAGTTCAAAGCCTTGATCTAAAGAATAGGGATAAATATAGACACCGGATTCCTCTACTTTATCTCCTAAGTTATTTTTGTAAGCAATAATTCCTCGATCTTTTAAACCTTGGATCATTCGCTCCCCATGTTCCTCATCACCGACAAAGAGAGTTACAATATGACCACTTTTTTGCCAGTGTTCCAACTCATCGGCTAAAACTCCCGTTTTTCCCATGAAGCCTGTCAGGGGACGAGCATTGAGATTAAAAATCCCTTTCGGAGTAACGCCGGGAATCTGTCGAGGTAAGGTGGAAAGTAGTAAAAGAGGCTGGGTTTCCTCTTCTTTGATAATATCCTCATAGCCTATAGATTGACTTTCCGGGCTGACAAACTCCTGGCCTTTGGCCAGAGCCTCTGTATATTCTTCTAATTTCTCTTTTTGTTGAAATTCCAGCTGTTCTTTAAGGCGTATTGGCTCATCTAAAACTAGGAAATGTTCAGATGATAATAAGGAAAAGAATGTATCTAAGGGTTCCTCTAAAAGACTAAGATAGGGGTATATAGTTTCATCTAGGCGCCCTAATTTTAAACGCTCTTCAATCTTTCTTCCTTGTTTCATTACTTCTTCCGCCAGATCAGATCGGTTATTCCGATTAAGACGACCTGCAACCTTTCTAGCCTGGGCTTTAACTTCCCAACTAAGGTCCTCTAGTTCTTCCGGCGTAATTACTATTTCAATAGCTGGAGGAATGGTTACTTTTTCTAGAGTCTCAATGGATTTTTGAGTTTCTAGATCAAATATTCGAATAGAGTCTACTTCATCGTCAAAAAACTCAACCCGTAAAGGTTCTCCCACTAATGGTGCAAGATCTAAGATCCCCCCACGGATAGCAAACTGTCCCTTCCCATCCACAAAATCCAAACGCTCGTAACCTGCTGTCACTAGCTTTTGGCTAAGTTCTTGGAGATCCACTGTATCCCCTTGCCGAAGGGAAAAAGTATATTCTTGAAAACGAGAAAAAGAGTACATTCTTTGATTGATTGCTAGTGCAGGGGCAACCACTATACAGTTTTTATTTTCCGTTAGACGATGGAGCACTCTGATTCTCTGGATTGTTGTTTCGCGGCTTTTTCCTAACACCTCAAAGGGCAGCCATTCTGAAGCAGGAAAATAGAGGATTTCCCTTTCTGGTAGCCAAGTTTGTAGATCACTAACCCATTTCTGAGCCATTTCCTCAGAATAGGTAAGTATTAAACCGGGGTTTTTTTGCTGAAAAAGTTGAGCTATAAAAGCAGGCTTTTGACTTCCTGTTAGATTGTAGATCATTTGTGGCCATTCTTTTTGAGAAAGGGCTTTTTTTATGGCCTCAATATCAAAACCAATACCTAATACCTGACTCAGAGTATTCAAAAGATCCTTCCTTTCGGGCACACCATATAGGCATCACAAAGTTATGAACGTCCCATAAGGGACCCCCATTACCTTGTGATATAAAACACCATAATCCTCCCCAAAGCCTTAAGACCCAATTCCTTGATAAAGGGGATTGGGTCATTGGGTCTAGATGTAGCTTTAGTTAAGCCTTATATAGTCTTCCATTTCTAGTTCGTCCTTACAATCTGGGCATAAAGCATGAGCTATATTCCCAGTAACATTCATTATAGAATCTGGAAGCTCCTGGGTCAAGTCATCTAGTTCTATCTGGCCTAGAACTTCATCACAAATTTGACAGATTTTGATTAGGAACACAAAAACACCTCCCAGGATAGGTTTGCCTGGGAGGTGTATCCTTATGCATAAGTTAAAAGCTAATTAGGAATCAAAGGATTATAGGCCGAATCCGATGGGGATTCCAGAGGCATAGAAGATATAGCGACTGGCGATCTCTCCAAGGAATATTACAGCCACAGCCAAGTACAAAATACTTGATTGCTTAGCAAGCTTGCTTCTCTGGGTTAAAGTAAATAAGAGTAATCCTCCCAGTAAGCATAACCAGCTTAATCCAAGAACCATCTCGCTTCCTGCCATCAATGTCATGCTTTCTTGGCCTGCCATTGTTGCTGAGGATGCTAAATTAGCCATATACCCTGGCATAAATGCCGCTTGAATCATAGCTACAGCTAAGAGAATCAAGTCGATAGGAAGAGCCGGTTCTTCTTTTACAGAAGATGTTAGGTAAAAAATAATTCCTCCTAGAATAATTGCTGTAGCATAGAAACTGATCATTGTATATGAACTCTGCCAAGCTGGCATGATACCTTCCATATAGAGGCGGCCCATAGTATAAATAGCACCTAGACCTACTAAAACAGTTAAATAACTTAAGGCACTACGAGCTCCTGCAGCTTTTTCTCCTCTTTCTAACCACCAGTATACTAGCAAGAGGCCAAAGAATCCTCCAGAGAATAAGATTTCTCTACTTAACCAGGAGGTGGAAAGATTCAGCAAGCTTGTCAAAGCTAAGAGAGGTTGTCCTAAGTGGAGTAAGGAGGCAACGATTCCGATTCCAGAAAGGACTAAAGCTACTAAAGTATTTCTTTTATATAAAGGTGCCTTTGAGTCCTTAAGGCGCATAATTACTGCCCAGAGCATTGCTCCGATGGCACCTTGCATACACAAGGTAAAGATTAGTAATGGCATATCCTGCATCTTTATTCCTCCTTCCTATTCAATAGCCTTTTTATGAGGGGTTATTACAATTGAGGGTTTGGTAATGTCTGCAGAAGGTAAACCTTTTACCTCTGTAACTTTGCCATATTTAGCTTGCAACTCTTCGATAGGTCCGTGTTCTAGAACCCTTAAGATACAGGCATCGACACAAGCTGGGTTCTTTCCTTGTTCTAATAGGTCAACACAGAAGTTGCATTTAGTTACAGTTTTCCCATTTAATTGGGGTGCTTCATAAGGACATGACCAAGTACAATACCCACATCCTATGCATTTATTCTGATCCACAAGGACAATTCCGTCTTCCTCTCTTTTGTACATAGCCCCTGCTGGACAGTTTGTTACACATTTGGGATCCTCACAGTGATTACAGCTCATTGATAGCCAATATGCGAAAACATTGCTCTGATATACACCGTTTTCTTCGATGGTGTCCCCACCTTGAAACTCCCGGACTTTACGCCATAATTGACCTACTTCCAAATCGTTTTTATCCTTACAGGCGATCTGACAAGTAAAACAGCCAATACAATTTGATTGGTCAATATAGAATCCATATTGCTTTGCCATCTGAAGTCACCTCCTAAGCTCTTTCTACTTCTACTAGA
>JAAZLD010000286.1 GCA_012799495.1 Desulfitobacterium sp.
ACCAGACTTTCCTATATTACCGGTCATAGCACCAAAGGTCATGAACATATGGGGCCAAGAGTCTGAGTTATGAGTCCGAGCTGGTCCCCAAGCGGTAAGAAGGGCCACTCGTTCAGTTTTGCCGATGCGGCGAGCCAATTCTTTTATTGTATCTGCTGGGACACCACAAAGTTCGGAGGCCCATTCAGCGCTCTTGGGAACATTATCATAAGTTCCTAAGACATAATCTTTAAAGTTTTCTTTAGGATCAGCACCCTCAGGCATATGATCTTCATCAAAACCTACTGTGTATTTGTGGAGGAAATCCCAATCAATGAGTGGATTTGCGGGATCATCTTCAACTAAAAGGGTATGAGCCATACCTAAGAACATAGCATGGTCAGTGGTAGGATAAATAGGAATCCATTCTGCATCAAGAACTTCTACTGTATCTGAATAGATTGGGTCAATTACCACAAATTCTGCTCCAGCTTTTTTAGCCTGGAGATAATGATAAGTGGGGTTACCGGCTGCACTCCAGGCGGCATTACCACCTACGATAACAATGAGCTGAGAGTTCCGGAGATCCATCCGGTCATTGATACTTTGCTCAAAGAAACCTTCAGCCATGCCGAATTTCTCAGGACCCCAACGCCATGAACCCCAGGAGCTAGTTCCCCAAGAACCGATATAGCCCCCTGCTAAGGATAGTAAGCGTCCAAAATCTCCGGCGTTAGAGGCAAAGATTGCTCTATTGCTGTATTTTTCTGTGATACGATTTATTTCATTAGCGATGAGTTCATAAGCTTCTTCCCAGGAAATGCGAACCCACTCGTCCTGTCCCCGAAGCTCTTTTTTACCGCCACCAGGCTCCCAGTTTTTTCTCTTCATTGGGTATTTCAGGCGGTCTGCTCCAAAGACTTGCATCCGTTGGGAACGTCCCCGGTTGCATCCTCTTTGCTGAGGGAAATCAGGAGAATCTGGATGAGTGTCATCGGTTTTTTGTCTTACTACTACTCCGTCTACTACATAAGCTTTATTAGAACAACGTCCACCACAGTTATGCCAACATGCTACAGGAACCCATTTTCCTTCTTTTTCTTCAAGGTCGGCTGTTGCAGTACTTGAGCCTGCTTGGGATAAGCCGCATCCTGGTAGTGTAGCCGCAGCTGCTGTTGCCGCTGTCACTCCCAAAAAGCGTCTTCTGCTCATGGTAAGGCTTTTTGCCTTTTCGATTAAATTAGCCACCTTTCTTCACCTCCGAAATTTCTAAACACAACTAGTTACAATATCTAAAAGCTCTTCTAAAGCTTCCAGATCCAATTGGAGATAACCAACAAGAATTTTCCCCATCCCAGGGTAAAAGCTATGAATAGCACTTTCACTAACGTGTTTACTGAAATCAGGGACCCATTTGAGTAAATGATTTTCTAAAAAGTCCTTCTGATCTATTAGGATTTTGTGTAGTTCTGTAATATCTTGGTCTTCTAAAGCTTCCAGGGCAAATGTTGTTAGCTGATACATAAAATCCAATTCCAAACCTAAATGATCATCTGCTTCTTTCAGATAGTTTACAGGGAGTAATTGGTATTTTAAGTATGCTTGACGTACTTCTAAGGTGTGCTCCTGGAATAAAAGTTTATCTTTGTGTAGATAAGCTGATTCCCAAGGGGGGGCAGGTAGTTTATCGGGTCCAATAAACATCCGAGTGAACTCCCAGTGTAAAGCATCATGGGTATCTGCCCTCTCTAAATCATGTTCGGCACAGAATTCCGCCACAAGCTTTGCACCATCTCTGATCTCTTCCTGCATATCACTAAAAGGAAAATCGTTAAAATCGATTTCTTTAATAATGGTTTGCAGGTATTCGGGAGTAGGTTC
>JAAZLD010000287.1 GCA_012799495.1 Desulfitobacterium sp.
ATGATTATCATATTCATTATCCCTCTATGTGTATTAAACCGAGTTTATAGGTCCGGTATTTCTAAATTTCCAATTCCCTATTTGAAACTTCTTCTGGGTAATTTTTTCAATCTGCATAAATAAAAAACACCCTGCATTTAGCAAGGTGTTTTTTACTACTAACTCTATATTTGACTATGACTACCCAATGTTGAGACAGTCTTCTTCCTCTTCATTCAAAACTTCTTCTCTTAATCGATAAATAATAACAATCTCATCTTTATCAGTTCCACCAGGTACCTTCATGGTGTTGATAATTTCAAAAGGGGTACTGGTTTTGAGGAAATCCCTATATTCACGTATAGGATAATAAAGAATTAAATCCACCGTTCTCTTGTGTTTTTCAACGGAGCGCAGAATATTATTTATAACTTTTCTAAAAATATTTACTGAGAATGGATGAAAGAAGTAGAAACAGTTATCCTTTTCGTCAATTTTAAAATGCTGAGCAAGACCATAATTAAATTCGATAGGTGCAGGAATATGCTCTGCCTTTGCTCTATAGAGAGCCTTATTTTCAAGGGCTTCTTCATAGGTTTTTTGATTAGCCTCTATTCCTGTGACAGGGATCTGAAAACGATTGTGCAGATAAAAGGACACCCTTCCCCGGCCACACCCAAAGTCTACAACTCTATAAGCATCTTTAAACTTGTAATTTTCACAAAGTACCTCTAAAGCCTTATATGGTGTTGCTTCATAACGATTATATTGACTCTTACTATCTTTCCATTCTCTAATGCCTACTGTTTTAATATTAAGCAATTTATCCTGTTTTCTTTCTCCCATAAAAACTCCTCTTTACCTTATGCTACGACTATTATAGCGGTGAAGCAACAAAGAGGCAAATCACCCACTGACTTCATACTAACCCTTCAATAATCTAAACAATAAAGAAGAATGGCAAGAGTGGTAAGTCGCTGCTGTCCATCCACTATGTTGTATTTTCCATTTTCCTTGTGCAAAATTACTGAACCGATCCTGTATTCTTGCAACCCCTCTCGAAATCCATTATAAATATCCTGAAAAAGGGTATTAGTAGACTTCACACTCCATTTATAAGGACGCTGATATGATGGTAAAACTAATTTCATCTTAAGTAATTCACGAATCTTACATATCTTTAATTCATCTTGAAGTAGAGCCATTATTGCCCTCCTAACTACTTCAAATACTAAAATATAGTCTTTACACCCTTAGATTTTATCATAATATACCACCCCAGTATTTTTACTTTATTTCCTCGGTTCTAGCGTTAATCTGCATCACCGAAATTATAACCCCCACTATTCCTAAAAAGAAAAAGATAACATGCAAAGGAATAATCATTCGCAACATCAAACATTGAACGACAATCCAGATTACTAAAGCCAAACTTACAAGAATGCTTATGTAACTCTGATATTTCCATTTGAAAATAATCGCCAAAGCACTGCTAAAACTTCCAAGCCCAATCACTACAAATAAAATAATCCCTGGTATTAGAAAGTTATCAAAAGGGGAATGTTCCAATACGCCAATATCAATTCCCCCAGGACTTTCGGGGTTCAGAAAAGCCATCATTCCTCCAAGGATTGCCCCTAAACCCACAAATACATGTAAAATAAATAACCAACGAGCTCCCTTTTTCATTCCTAGTTTCCTCCTTTAATGACATCCACCACCTTTTTAGCGATGGGTATATCTGCCGGTAAAAGATCGTACTTTAGCAAATCATCTATTTTTACCCACTTGTACTTA
>JAAZLD010000288.1 GCA_012799495.1 Desulfitobacterium sp.
AGTGGAAACCCTTCCTGATACTCCAGGATTTAGCACTCATCATGTTACTTCTGATGAACTAGTACTGATTGTTCCACCATTTCATACTGCTCAAGAAGATCAGATAAGCTTAGAAGAGTTCTTAAAACAACCTTTAATAATGCGGGAGCCTGGTTCTGGCACCCGAAAAGTCTTAGCTCAATTTCTAAAAAAACAAGGTTATTCATTTAAAGATCTTAATATTATTACGGAAATGTCAACTATCGATGCTATTAAATCAGCAGTTCAGGCGGGAATGGGTGGGGCTGTTGTGCCTAGGTTATCAGTTAAAAAAGAAGTCTATCAAGGTACCCTCCGGGCCCTAACAGTATCAGAACTGGAGATGCCCTTAGACTTTAGAATAGTCAAATTGGACAGTCATTATTTATCTTCTAAAGCCAGACAGCTAATTAAATTTCTCACAGATCCCGAGGAGTGCTTTTTATGCTAGTTTATACCTATAAACCGCTAAAAGTAAAAAGCTCAACTAAAGTCATTAATGTGATAGATAGTAATGATAAAACTGTATGTAGCTTTAAGAGAAAATACAATAATATTTTCACCAGAATAGCGGATATTCTCTTAGGTCATGATTATTTTGTACAGTTTAATGACTTTGATGTAGGTGGAAAAATAAAATACAGAGGAATTAAAAAGCCTAGGTGGGGGAGAACCCAATATGAAATAACTAATTTGGACTATCAAGAAAAATATCTAGTATCTTATCTTAATTGGCAAACAATATCTCCTGAATTTGTAGTCCAATCTAGTTCTGGTTATGAATTTACCGTAAAGAAAAATATTATGGATTGGGCAAGGTTTTATTATGGAGGAAAAGAAGTAGCCCGGTGGAAAATGAATGTAGCCGAACTCTATAAAACCTATTTGGAAATTGAAGAAGATTCTCCGATCAATGAACCTGAGTTCTTCATTTGTCTATTTCAGTTAACTTTATATATAGGTGGTTAAAGAAATGTGGTAAAAGATAGGTAGTTAAAGATAGATGTTTATAGAAAAGGATGGAGATTTTAGTAACTCCATCCTCTTAATGTTTACCTCATCCACCTAAAGTAAATACCGCAATAATATTTTCCCACCTAGCCAGGCCCCGAGAAAAACTGCTATTGTAAAGATCCACCCAGCCAGAGAACTAGAGGCAATACCATTCAATACTAAGCCAATATTGCAGCCATAGGCAATGCGAGCTCCGAATCCCATCATAATTCCACCAAATAAGGCGGAAACCGCAAACTTTTTATTTTTAAGGGGGCGGAAGCGTGCCTGGGAAGCAACTACAGTAGCCCAAAAAGCCCCTAGGATCACTCCAAGATTCAGATACGTCCCGTCTGATAATAGTAATTCTTTTAAGGTCAGATCTGGGTTACCTGTTAAACCTAATTTTCCTGCAAGCCATACTGACCATTCCTCAATATTAGTAGTGATTCCCCATGGTTCTTGTCTGACTACCAAGACCAAAATATTTAATATAGCTAAGACTATAGCACCTACCCAATATGCCCAAGGCCCTTTAGCTATTATTTGCAGTTTTTCTCTCATAGGCTCCCCTTCTTTAGACCTTTTCCCGTTATTACTTTTTGGTCAACTCGATTCGCCATATACCGTTAGAAACTTCTTTTTCCACATATTTATGACCATTCTCTTGGGCCCATACTACAAGGGCTCTACTGGTACAACTATGTTCTGTTTCTAATATTAATACATCACCGCTGGCCATCTGTTTAAATTTGCGCTGGGTTTTTATGATTGGAATAGGGCACATTTCACCCCATATATCTAAATAATAGGTTGTCAATCCTCAATCAACTCCTATTAAAGGTAGCGTTTAAATCAAGTCCTTTTACTTTTTTGCCACTTGCGAATCCCTAGCCATAAAAGAATTAGCACCAAAAGCTGGATTGAGATAGCTGGAACCCATCCCATAATATCTGGTAGGAAAACCCCTGGAAATTCATGAAATATATTAAGGATATAGGGAAGGGAGGAGTTTCCTAAAAAAGCACCGATTATTAACCCGCCAAGGGCGATCATTTGCATGGCGAAACCTTCACCTACCCGCATAAGGGTTCCGGAAGCACATCCTCCTGCTAATACCATACCGGTTCCAAAGAGAAGACCTCCTAAAAAGGTATGAAACCCAAAAGGAGTAACATTTAATTCTATTGGTAGATGAAGGTTAGAAGCTATTTGGAACACTAGGAAAAAAGCAGGTATACTGATTATCAATAATAGAATGACAGCCTGGGATATTTTTGTTGTTCCCACTAATAAGGGATCGCGAAAAGCAGCTACAAAGCAAAATCTCGATTTTTGCAATGTGTAGCCGAGAGCTAAACTTAGAGCAAAAATTAAAGCTAGTTTTGTACTTAGTTGTAAAAGGAATATTAGAAATAAAAGAATAAAAATAGAAAAACCAAGGTTCAGTGAACTCTGTGACTTTTTTAACATAATAGTTCTTCACGATCCCTTATTCTTTATGCTCTTTCTTTTATCTACGTTTTCCAATAAACAAATTCTAATAAAGTCCCCTATCTTTAAGTTTAATGAATTTTCCAAATTAGTCAACAATTTATAAATCGATGGAAAAGGTAACAAGGAATAGATGTTAGGGAATAAGGTCTTAGGAGGATATGGAAGGGTATGGAAGGTAAGTAAAGAGGGAATTCTTTGAAAAAAAGAGGCAGTATTTTACCGCCTCTTTTTATATACTTTCTGCTCTCATATAAATTTACTTTATTAAACTCTTATCAATCACTATCAATTTTATGGATGCCCTTGTAATTGATCAGTGTGGCATAAAGTACAGTTCATTTTTCCTTGTTCATTATCTAAAGCACTCTTTGAACCATTATGACAAGTTAGGCAACTTGCAAACTCCGTTCCTGGAGCATAGGTGGGGTTGAATTTTCCTTCTATCCAACTATTAAGGATCTCCGCTGCTTGGGCAGCAGTGTCCCCTGTAACCTTTGCACAACGGTCCGCTTTTTCATCAGAGTTGATTTTGGCTCCTGCTTCATTAGCCCATAGACTTACCGATATATGGCATAAGGGAGAGCCAGCTATTGTAGTAACCTGATTGGGGAATTTAGCAATATCATCCATTTTAGTGGTAGGGAAGGGGAACAATGTGTACCAGCCTAAGAGTTCATCACCTAATTGAGCAACATCATCACCAGCTACTAAGTTCATAACAAGTAAGCTACCATTTAATGCCCCACATAAAGTACCCCAGCCTAACGCTCCACCGCGACCATATCTTAGCATATCCTCGGGAAGGGTTTCCCAAGGTCCCCCAACTTGCTCCCTGATGGTGTCGATTAAAGCTTTTCCAGCAGCATAACAGCAGGCACCTTCGAAATAATTTTCATATCCCCGTTTTCGTACAACTTCCGGATCGATTGGCTCATAAACCCAAGGTAGTGGTTCAAGTTTGCCCCCTGCTGTATTTGCTGAGGCAGTAGTTGCAGTGGCAGGGGTTGCTCCATTATTTACCCCGCAACCCACTAAGGCAGCCCCTGCTGCAAAAGTAAGACCAGTAGCGATGAATTTTCTCCTTGTCAAAATTTGTTTAGACATACACCATTCAACCTCCTCACTTACTTGCAACCTTTTATCTTGTTATTATACTTACAAGTACATTATAAGGAGAAAAATGGGATCTGTCTTATAAGAGATAACTATAGGGCTATCACTAAAATTGATAGCCCTTTTTAGTTGTTTGGTACCTCATGAATGCCATAAATACATATGGCAAACCTTTGTACCTTTAACTACAAAACTCCTTTAATGCCCTTATAGCTACCCCTCGAGGAGCTTTCCTTCTCGGCCCTCCGATACAACCTCCATCACAAGCCATACATTCCAAAAAACCGGAATCATTATTATTCACATGTTCCTCAAGGGCTTTGAGACTATTCAAAACACCTTCCGTTTGATAAGTAGGGAAGGAATCATCTCCAAGTTTATTAACTAAAGCTTGGGCTACTCCGCCAGCTTTACTGAAACCTCGTCCAAAAGAACTGGGGCCTTCCATACTAAGATTAGGCTCTGACATTAAATCAATTCCTTTAAATTCAAACCAAGCCATAAGCTCCTCGAATGTAATAACATAATCGACTTGGGACTCAGGTCTTTGTCCTTCTTCTTTTTTGGCGATACAAGGCCCAATAAAGGTAACCTTTGCTTCTGGTATACGCTCCTTTATAAGTTTTGCCGTTTGTACCATCGGGGACTGGGTAGTGGAAATGTATTGGTATAATTCCGGCTTTTTCTTTTCCACTGCCATGGTATAGGCAGGACAGCAAGAACTTGTCATAAATTTCTCTCCCTGTTCCAAGCGCTCTTTTAACTCACTAACCTCTAGTTCAACAGTGAGATCTGCTCCCACAGCCGCTTCTACCACATCTTTGAATCCTAGTTTTAAGAGGGCAGATTTAACCTGGCCAGGCGCAACCTTTCTCCCAAACTGCCCCACGAAGGCTGGAGCAATTATGCCATAGATAGGATTCTGTGGAGATTTTAGATCCCGGGCAAGATCCACAATTTGTGAGGTTTCCACCACTGCTCCAAATGGACAGTTTACGATGCACTTACCGCAATTGGTACAATCCTCCTCTTTAATTCTGGCAATACGGTTTTCCCGGACAGAGATAGCTTTAGTAGGGCAACTTTCCTCACAAGGTCTCCTATATTCGATAATGGCATTATAAGGGCAATTTCTTGCACATATTCCACACTCTATACAACGACTCTGATCAATAAATGCCTTATCATTGATAAAGACTATGGCCTTTTTCGGACAATTCATGGAACAAAAATGCCCTACACAGTTTTGGCAAAGATCCGTTACAGTATAACGATGCATTTCACAGCCATTGCACCCTTCTTTGAGTACTCTAACAATTGGACCATCTTCTGGTTCGATAATTGCTTTTAACCTTTCCTCGATAACAGCCCGTTCTTTGTGGATACAGCAACGGTAGCGCTTAGGGGAATTATCAGGAATAATTTCACGAGCTAACTCAGGCAGATTGTAGGAAGTATTTTCTTCAACTGCCCACTTTAAAGCTGCATGAAATACTTTTCTTTGGATATTGACAATTTCAGAATTAGGCATATTTCATCCTCCTCAAAAATAGTGTTCATATTTTAATAGTTTGGAATAATTCATGAATTCCAAGAGTAATAACAAAATTATAATTACTATAAGTTTGTCTATTTCAGTGTAGCAAATAGGGAGGGCTTTTGTAATATGGATGTGAAATGTTGTACTAGGAAGTATATTAAATAAAATTTCTATTTTCACTTAATTCCTGAGATGTTAAGAAGAAGACCCCTTTTTACATAGAAATTGGCACTGTCCTTCTGGGTATGGTAATATTAAAGACGGAAAGAAAGGGGTTTTTTTGATGGCAAAAATCCTGATATTAGATGGAAATAGCTTAGCAAATAGAGCCTTTTATGCTCTACCTATGATGACTACTAATGACGGAAAACCGACTAATGCCTTACATGGTTTTATGACCATGCTTTTAAGATTACTTAGTGAACAAAAACCAGATTATTGGGTAGTGGCTTTTGATAAAACTAAAGCCACTGTGCGAATAGAGCAATATGCAGAATATAAAGCTCAGAGGAAAGAAACACCTGAGGCTTTAAAACCTCAGTTTGATTATCTTAAAGAACTTCTGACTGAGTTTTCAGTGCCTATCTTGGAATGTGCTGGTTATGAGGCTGATGATATTATTGCCGCAGTTACTTCCCTAGCAGAGAAAAAGAAATTGGAAGTTCAGATTTATACAGGGGATAGGGATGCTTTACAATTGGTTTCTCCTTATACCACTGTCTACTTGACTCGTAGGGGGATTACCGATGTAGAGCCTTATACGGAAGCTGTCCTAAAGGAAAAATACAACATCACTCCATCCCAAGTGGTGGACCTTAAAGGTCTTATGGGGGATACTTCCGATAATATCCCTGGGGTTCCCGGTATAGGGGAAAAAACAGGCCTTAAACTTTTATGGGAATATGGCACAGTGGAAAATGTTCTAGAGAATATCGATAAAGTTTCCGGGAAGAAACTCAAGGAAAACTTGCAAAATAATAAAGAGCAAGCTCTTTTAAGTAAAAAGCTTGCTACTCTAATTTATGATGTACCAATTGAAATCGATTTAGACAAACTAACCTATCGTCGTCCTAACGAAGGGGCTTTTGCCGCTGTCTTAGATAAGTATAGTTTAAAAACTATTGCCAGACTTTGGCGAGAGCATCATAGTGAAGATGGGGAAGAAACTGTGGTTTCGGAACCCGCTTTTAATTCTTGGCCATTGCAGGAATTGAAGAATGAAGAATGGCTGGTACAGATAGAAAAGTGGCATAAAGAAAAGAATACCCTGGTCTTAGCTTATGAATATTCTGATGGTAATCCTCACTGGGCAAAAATCAGGAAATTTGGAATCGCTACCGATGAAAAAACCTATATCTTAGATTGGGATAAAACAGAGGAAGATGGGGATGTGGAACTCCGCCTAGCTTTCAAAAATCTTTTAGAAGATCCTGAAGTACCGAAAAAATTAGCTGATAGCAAATTACTCATCACTTTGTTAGGAAACGAAAAGATCTCTTTGACAGGTCTTACTTTGGATCTAAGCTTAGCAGGCTATCTCATCAACTCAAATAGTTCTAAATTCGACCCCTTACAATTAGTTAAAGAATATTTCACTGGAGTTCAGGAGTTTGCCCACCTCGGGGAAGAGGCTGCTGCTTTAGCTCAAATCGTGGAACCTATGACCAAGACCTTAGAGGAGTTAGGACTAACTTCACTTTTACATGATTTAGAAGAGCCCTTGAGCCCGGTCCTGGCCCAAATGGAAAGGCAAGGGATTGCTCTTGATACAGAGTATTTGGAGAAGTTTGGCGAAGATTTAACTGCAGAGTTAAAGGACTTAGAAGAAAAGATCTATGCTGATGCTGGAGAAAATTTCAATATAAACTCTCCGCAACAGTTAAGTAATATCCTTTTTAACAAACTAGGGTTACCTCCTAAGAAAAAGACTAAAACTGGCTATTCCACTGATGCGGAAACATTAGAGGAACTTCGTACTGCTCATCCAATCGTAGAGCGTATTTTAGATTATCGTCAGCTTAATAAGCTAATGACCACTTATGTAAATGGTTTATTAGCTCAAGTTCATGATGGAAGAGTCCACACAACTTTTCAACAAACTATTACAGCAACAGGCCGCTTATCTAGTACAGAACCTAATCTACAAAATATTCCTATTCGTTTGGAACATGGGCGTTTGTTGCGGAAAGCCTTTAAACCTACCCAAAAAGACTGGGTTTTATTATCTGCTGACTATTCCCAGATTGAGCTACGAGTCTTAGCCCATTATTCTGAGGATGAAGTACTGTGTGAATCCTTCTCTTTAAACCAGGATGTCCATACTCGTACTGCTTCTGAAGTATTTGGTGTTCCTATGGAAGAAGTGACTTCTGATCTTCGTCGCAGTGCCAAAGCTGTTAACTTCGGCTTAATCTATGGACTCTCTGATTTTGGTCTCGGGCGGGATTTGGGAATTTCCCGAAAAGAAGCCAAATCCTATATGGATAAGTATTTCTTGCGCTATGCAGGTGTAAAGAAATATTTAGAGGAAATTGTCGCTAAGGCCAAGAAAGATGGCCATGTACGAACTTTACTTAATCGTTTGCGCCAGATTCCCGAACTCCGTCATCCTAATAGGATGCGTCGGCAATTTGGGGAGCGGATTGCCATGAATACTCCTATCCAAGGGACAGCAGCAGATATTATGAAGCTAGCAATGTTAGGGGTTGCAGAAGGGATCAAATCCTATCGTGCCCATCTTCTATTGCAAGTTCACGACGAATTGGTGTTGGAGGTAGCACCAGAGGATTTACCAGCAGTAGCCAAGGTTGTAAAGGAAGAAATGGAAACAGCATTTCCTTTGCGAGTACCTTTAAAGGTAGACTGCAAAGTAGGACCTAATTGGCACGATATGGAAGACTATTTTGAGTAAGGTTACTCTTTGCTCTTACTGTCTATCTCCATTGTAAATTTGGAAACGAGGTTTTTCTGATAGTTTTAATCTCATTGTTTATTTACCAAATTACTTTTCTCAGTAATTGATGGATAAATGAGTGGTTAAATTAATTGGATAAAAGAAATTAAAAGTACGAAGGTGTTAATATGCCGGAATTACCAGAGGTAGAAACAATACGTCGGGGTTTAAGTGAACGTATTCTTCAGACTCGTATTGAAAAAGTTATTATCCGCTGGCCAGGAGCTGTGGAAGATTGGGAAGGTCATCCCTTTACCGAAACCATCACAGGGCTTGGCTTTGAAAGTATAGAACGACGGGGAAAGTACTTACTCATAAACCTAGAGGGAGGATGGTCCATTATCGCGCATATGCGGATGACGGGCCGCCTAATCTATCATTCTCAAGAGAGAGAGCCAGAAAAGCATACTCATGTAGTACTGAAACTTTCCCAAGGAGAGGTTCACTTTTCCGATACACGAAAATTTGGTCGACTCCAACTTGTAAAGACTGGGGAACGGATGAATGTTCCTTCTATTGCAAAGTTGGGACCTGAGCCTCTTAGTGAAGAGTTCACTCCAGAGGAATTGGCGAAACGACTAAAGCCAAGGAAAATCAATATTAAGGCTGCATTACTAGACCAAACTCTGGTAGCAGGCATCGGGAATATCTATGCTGATGAAGCTTTATTTCGAGCAAGAATTCTACCTGAACGGCCGGCTAATTCCCTAAAGAAAGAAGAAGTGGAAAAACTCCATGAAGCTATTCAGGAGGTATTGGCTGAGGGAATAGCCGCCAAAGGCACTTCTTTTCGGGACTACCAAGATGCTACTGGAGAAAAAGGAAGTTTCCAGAAGCAGCTGAAGGTTTATAGCCGGGGTGGAGAGCCTTGTACTTGTTGTAATGAGACTTTGGAGCGGATCAAACTAGGTGGACGGACTACAGTTTACTGTTCGAAGTGCCAGAAATAGCTGGTAAATCGATGCTAATAAAAATTTTATCTACAAATAAATAATGGACTGGGGTAGAGTGGAAAATCTGAAAATGGAACTTAATCTCCGATAAGGATTTTAAGTATAGCAGACCTAATAAGTGAGGCAATTCTATTTGACAAAGACATAAAGAATCACCTGAATCTAAAAGGAGTTTAAGATAGATGAGTATTCTATACTGTCGGAGTTGTGGGGTTGATGTTTCCGGTGAACCCCTTTTCCGACAAGTTACTTTTGCTATAGAAAAGGGAGAAAAAGTAGGGCTAGTTGGGCCAAATGGAGCAGGGAAGACTACCTTAATCCGGGCTTGCCTGGGGGAGCACCCTATTGAAGAGGGGGAAGTAATCCTAACAGCTGAAGTAGGTTATTTACCCCAAAAGCCATTCTTGGAAGAAGAGGGGACCGTCTGGGAGAGTATGCTGGAGGAACAAAAAGAACTAATCCAGATGCGAGAACAACTTCGTTTTCTCGAAGAAAGAATGGCTCATTCCCCTAAAGAAAAGATTTTTGAACAATATGGCAACCTTACTGAAGAATATGAAAGGCAAGGGGGCTATGCTCTGGAAGCCCAGATTCGGAGAATTCTATCAGGATTAGGCTTAGAGGATGTAGCTCAAACTCGTGTAGAACACCTTAGCGGTGGACAAAAGACCAGATTAGCTTTGAGCAAACTCCTTTTACGTTCTCCTGAATTATTAGTACTTGACGAGCCTACCAACCATTTGGACTTAGAAGCTTTAGAGTGGTTGGAGGGCTTTTTACGAGGGTATGATGGTTCTATTTTAGTTGTCTCCCATGACCGGTATTTTCTCGATAATATAGTGGAGAAGATCCTTCACTTAAGCCATGGTGAGTTAAAGACTTATAATGGGAATTATTCTGAGTATGAATTGCAGCGAGCAGTTGAAGAAGTGACCCTTTCCCGGGAGGCGGAAAGGTTAAACAAAAAAATTGCCCGCTTAGAAGAATATATCCGTCGTAATAAAGCAGGTGTCAACGCTAAACAAGCTCGAGGTCGGGAAACTCAGCTTAAAAAGTTAAAACCTATAGAAATGAAAAACTCCACTAGAGATATTAAGATATCTTTGGCTACAGAGAGGCGAAGTGGAGATCGAACCTTAATATTAGAAAATGTAGGTATTAAGTTTCCCCAAAAGACTCTCTTTACAGACGTTAGTATGGAATTAAGACGGGGAGATCGGGTGGCTCTTTTAGGAGCTAACGGTGTTGGTAAAACTAGTCTCCTAAAAGCTATCAAGGGACATCTTCCCCATGAAGGGGAAATCCGGATTGGAGCTAATGTAAAGTTAGGGTATTACTCTCAAGAACATGAAGAACTCCAGGAAACAGGGAGCATTATGGATGAAATCCGGGCTGATTCTAGTCTTTTGGACCCAGAAATTCGTAGCCTTTTGGCTCGCTTTGGGTTTGTTGGAGAGGAAGTATTTAAGCCTGTTAAGGTATTAAGTGGTGGAGAAAAAAGCCGCCTAGCCTTGGTGAAGCTTTTTTTAGCCGAGGGCAATCTTTTATTGCTAGACGAGCCAACTAACCACTTGGATATGCAAATGAGAGATGTTTTGGAAGAGGCCTTTCAGGACTATACAGGAACTCTCTTAGTAGTCTCCCATGACCGCTATTTCCTAAATCGGGTAGTAAATAAAATCGCTCATTTAACACCTGAGGGTATAGAGATTTTCCAGGGGGATTATAGTAGTTATAAAACATATGTCCAAGAAGAAAAGGCCCGAGAAGCGGCCAGGATCCGGGAAGAAGAAGCTCTCGCTAGAGCTAGTACTGCAAACTCTCAAGCTATCCATAGAGAGGAAAAGGCTCGCCAACGAAAAATTAGTCAACTAGAAGAGCAGATCGAAGAGTTAGAAGAAGACTTAACTGAATTAGCAGAAAAACTAGAAAAAGCTGGCGATGATTATGAAAAAGCCATGGAACTTCATCAAGAGCATGAGGAGAAAGTCACTCTCCGAGATGAACTTTTAGAGGAATGGATGGAATTAACTGAAGGATAACTGCACCGAAAGAAAACCCCTCCCATATATTATCCTGTAAAGTCTTCTTACAGGAGGATGAATATGGGAACGGCAATACTATTAGGAATAGCTTTAAGCTTCGACGGATTCGGTGTTGGTTTGTCTTATGGCACCAGGAAAATCCGGATTCCTTTACCTTCCATGTTGGTTATGACTCTTTGTACAGTAATCGCTATGGGAGCGGCACTTTTTTTCGGGGAAGCTTTAATGGGGTTTTTAACTTTTTTTCCTCCTCACCTTTTAGCAGCCTGTATTTTACTTACCTTAGGCGGAGTTCAGTTAATAAAAGCTATTATTCTTTTAGTTAAAGGGGAACAAATAGAGGCTGAGGCTGTACCTGTAAGCACTCTAGTGGTACGAGAGCCTGTTCTTAAGTGGGAATTTAAGTTCTTGGGAATCGTTATTCAAGTTTTGCGGACACCAGAACAGGCAGATTTAGACGGCTCGGGGGTTATTAGTATTAAAGAAAGCCTTCTTTTAGGAACAGCCCTTTCTTTAGATGCCCTTGCATCGGGATTGGCCTTAGGGATGGTGGGAGGAATTTTTAACTTTCTTTATATTATTGGTTGGGTAGCTGTAATGCAATTTTTCATGATCAAACTAGGGCAAGGTTTGGCTGGGAAGCTCCCGGATGAGCTTTTAGGAAAGTTAGGATTATTACCTGGGATGATGCTTATTCTCATCGCTTTAACTAAACTGATTTGAGGTGGACAAATTGTTTGTAATCGGTTTGACAGGGGGTATTGGTAGTGGGAAGTCAACAGTTTCCCGCTGGCTTGCCCAAAAAGGAATTCCTATTATCGATGCTGACAAAACCGTCCATGAACTATATAAAGACCCATCCACAATAGAGGTTATTGTGGATGCTTTTGGTGAAGGGATTTTGTCAGATGGGCAAATAAATCGGAAAGCCCTAGGGCAGATCGTTTTCGCCCATAATGAAGAAAGAGTTCGTTTAGAAAGGATTATTCACCCTCGAGTTCAAAAATCTATGCAAGCACAACAAATAGCCTGGGAAGAAAAAGGGGAGAAAATCTGTGTTTGGGATGTTCCCTTATTATTTGAATCCCATATGGATCATTTGGTAGATGAGATCTGGGTGGTATGGGTCCCTAGAGATATTCAAATTGAACGGATTAAGAAACGTGACTCTTTATCTTTAGAGGAAATTAAATTGCGGATACGAGCACAAGAATCTTTAGATGGAAAAAGAGAAAAAGCCCATGTTGTTATCGATAATTCTGGAAAGTGGGAGAAAACTGAGGAACAATTAAGGAAGGAATTGGAAAGAATATCCCGAAGAGTAGAATAGTAGATTTAATTATGGGACAATTAGGAAACACCCTGATGGACTAATAAGATATAGGGTTAATTGAATTTATAAGAGAAAAGAATGATGGAATCAAGGGAGATTGCATGAAGAAAAAAGGGTATAAAGATAGACGTGGAAAAGGAAAATCCCGGTTCTGGATTGGTCTGATTGTGATGGTAATTTTGGTTATCGCATACTCCTTCCAATCCGGTAATATTATCAAAAAGATCCTTTACCCCTATCCTTATCGGGCATTGATCGAGGAATATGGGGAAAGATATAATGTGGATCCCTTACTGGTGATATCAGTGATTCGGGCAGAAAGTAAGTTTTTACCACAGTCCCAGTCCCATAAAGGGGCTTTAGGGCTTATGCAGCTGATGCCAGATACTGCCAAATGGATCGCTGAGACCACCGGAGATAAGAATTATAGCGAAAACCTTCTCCGGGAACCAGAAAAAAATATCCAATATGGTACTTGGTACATAGCCAGCTTACAAAAGGAATTTGAAGAGTTAATTTTGGTTTTAGCGGCTTACAATGGAGGACGGGGCCATGTGAATAAATGGATCGAAAGTTATCAGCTGGATTTGGAAAATTTGAAGATCGAAGATATTCCTTTTAAAGAGACAAAGGAATACGTAGCTAAAGTTATTGATAACTATGAAAACTATCGAAAACTTTATAGTAAAGAGAAAACACGCCTCCAATGAAGCGTGTTTTTATTTTATAATATTTAAAATAATATCAAGTGCTTGACAAAATTCCTCTATATGTAAGAATCTTTAAAAGATTAGCTTTAGTCTAAAGAATCTTAGTTTTACAAAAACGACTTCTCCTATTGCCAAACTAGGGAAAAGGGTATAACATTTAAAATAATTGGACAAATTGTCGATATGATGATATAAAACATTAGTTCATTTAAGTCCATATAAGTCCATAAAGGAGGGGAATTCCATGAAAATCAAACAAACAGCTGAAGCTGGTGCTTTAGTGTCCAATGATGTCTTAGTTACTGTAACGCCCAACGAAGAAGGTGGTGTCCAGGTCCAACTGGAAACCAAAAACGTGATTTCAAAACAATTCGGCAACCAACTTCAACAGGTTGTAAAGGACAAAGTAGCCGAAATGGGTGTTGAGGATGTAGTGGTGAAGGTTCAGGACAAAGGTGCCTTGAACTACACTATTCGTGCTCGTGTTCAAACTGCTTTGGAAAGGGCATTGGTATAAGACGCTAGCTTTGTAAAGAGAAGAGAATAGGAAATTTCTTTTTTTATATTCTAACTTTGAAACACTGTTTCACTATATATAATAATTAGTATTGTTGATTCTTGTAACTAAATATGCTTAGTTCAATGATCGACGTTTCAATATATGTATTGCTAATACTCGTTTCAATTATACATGGGAAAAACTATGGAGTTTTTTCGCAATCAAAATTAGCTTAATCTGGTGCTAAAGAAGGGAGCAATATTTACTATGAAGAGACGGAGAAGTCTTTTAATTATATCTGGCAATAACCCCAGGGAGTTGCAGGATGCACCGGTATTTGAACCCGATGGGGTAATTATAGATCTAGATAAAAGGGTGGATCCTCAAGAAAAAGATAGTGCCCGCAACCTAGTTAAAGAAGCTTTAGGTTTCTTAGATTATTCTAATGTAGAAGTATTAGTAGTAGTAAATCCTGCCGATACTGAAGATGGTAAGAAAGATATTGAACTTATCGCTCGTGCAAAACCTGGTGCCTTTATCATTCCCAAGGCAAGTCCTACTATATTAAAAGAAGTAGGAGAAGTCCTAACTAAAATAGAAAAAGAAGAAGGCTTTTCTGAAGGAGAAATTGATATTATTCCCGTTGTGAGAAGAGCCATTGAAATAGAAAGAGTTAATGAACTAATCGGTGTTTCTTCACGGGTTACAGGAATTTGGTTTGATGGTGATGGCCTGATGGAGGAATTTGGTACAGAGAGAAGTAAAATAGGTGATGAACTACTCTATCCTCGAGGCCGGATAGCAATAGCTTGTCGTGCTGCAGGGATAAATGCTATTGACACCATTTTTACTGATGGAGACGATCTTGAAGGCTTGAATAAAGATGCATTAAATGCTAAGAGATTTGGATATACAGGTAAATTAGCAATAGATGGACGACAAGTTGATACTCTCAACGAAATATTTGACTAATTTCTTAAATCATTTGCTTAAGAAGGGATGACAAAGGATGAAAAATGTTCTTGGAAGAGAAATTCCAGAGTATATAGAAGGTTATGGAAAAGTAAAACCTTTTGCAGGTGCTTTTGCTAACTACGGAGTACATGCCAAAGCATCAGTGACCACCCGATCCGTTAAGCCCGGCGAAAAAAAGCTCTTAGCTGATATTGATGAAGTTCTCGATAAAGTAGAGATCAGAGATGGCATGACCGTTTCTTTTCACCACCATTTGCGCAATGGAGATTATGTTTTGAATCAAGTGATGGAACGTATCGCTAAACGGGGAGTTAAAGACATCCATGTAGCTGCTACTGGTATTTTCCCTATTCACGAGCCCTTGGTAGATTATATTAAAAAAGGGATCGTAACGAAAATCTCTGTCAACTATATTTCTCCAGGTCCTGTGGCTAAGGCAATTACTAATGGCCTTCTCCAAAAACCAGCTGTTTTTATGAGTCATGGAGGGCGACCAAGGGCTGTTGAAAGCGGGGATCTTCATATTGATGTAGCCTTTATTGCAGCTCCAACTGCTGATGCCTATGGCAACATTAATGGGGTGGGAGGTCCTTCTGCCTGCGGTACCTTAGCTTATGCTGTATCTGATGCCATTTTCGCAGATAAAGTTGTAGCTGTTACTGATAATTTGGCACCTTATCCAGCTTGTCCAATTGAAATTACACAAGATTTTGTGGATTATGTAGTTCAAGTGGAATCTATCGGTGATCCTAATGGGATTGTATCCGGAACCTTGACAGTTACTAAAGACCCTGTGGGATTAAGAATAGCTAAGATGGCGGCTCAACTAATCAATGAGGCAGGCTATATTCAAAATGAAATGTCCTTCCAGACTGGTGCCGGTGGTATCTCTTTGGCAGTTGCCGCAGAAGTCCGGAAGTATATGAAGGAAAAAGGTGTTGTTGGCAGTTTTGCCGCTGGAGGTATCACAGGGTATATTGTGGATATGCTTAATGAAGGTCTCTTTAGAAACCTATTCGATGTACAATGCTTCGATTTGAAAGCTGTTGCTTCATTCCGTGAAAACCCAAGACACCAGGCTATGTCGGGCTCACTCTACGGTAATCCTCATGATAAAGGAGCAATCGTTAACAATCTAGATATTATGATATTAGGTGCCACGGAAATCGATACTGATTTTAACGTCAATGTGGTTACAGGTTCAGATGGAACTATTATGGGTGCTTCTGGTGGTCATAATGACACGGCTGCAGGTTCAAAGATCTCAGTTATTGTCACCAGATTGACTAAAGGCCGCCTCCCTGTGATTAGGGATAAGGTCACTACAGTCACTACTCCTGGGGAAACCATCGATGTTTTAGTTACAGAAAGAGGAATAGCTATTAATCCTCGCCGAAAAGATTTAATTGAAAAGTTAAAAGACAATAATTTACCAATCATGACTATTGAAGAACTCAAAGCAATTTCTGAAAGATTGACTG
>JAAZLD010000289.1 GCA_012799495.1 Desulfitobacterium sp.
AAGGTTCCACATATTCTAAGATGGAATTAAGCTGTTCTAAATAGGTAGATAGATTTTCTTCCGATAATTCAATTCGGGCCAATCCAGCGAGATGTTCCAATTCTTTCTGGGATAGACTCATGATTATCACCATCTTTCCTTAAATCACCTTATTAATATAACAAATCTGGGAAAAGGGGGCAAGAAAACAGCTTTATTCGGAAAATTCCCCAAAATCTCCCCCTTCTCTTCCCCTTATCCTAATTTGATCCCTGCCTCTTCTTCCACTTTAGCGGCAAATTCATCCTCTGTTAAAACAGGAATCCCTAATTCCTGGGCTCTGGTTAATTTAGAACCAGCCTTTTCTCCGGCAATTAGGAAGGCAGTTTTCCTGCTCACACTACTGGCAGCCTTACCCCCAAAGTCTTCGATAATACTTTCGATTTCCTTCCGGCCCCACCGTTCTAGAGTTCCAGTGACAACGATACTTTGTCCGCTAAAGATCTGAGGTTTCTGGGAAACTTCAGCAGTCATTTTTACTCCGGCCTCAGCCAGCTTTTTAATAAATTCCCCGGTGCTTTCCTGTTGGAAAAACTGGACAATACTTTTAGCCATTGTAGGTCCTATTTCTGGAGTTTCCAGTAATTCTTCCTCTGTAGCCTGGGCAAGATTTTCCATAGAGCCATATCTTTGGGCTAAAATCCTCCCTGCTTTTGCTCCTACATGGCGAATTCCTAAGGCAAAAATGAGAGGTGCCAGTCCTCGCTCCTTACTATCTTCCACAGCGTTAAGGAGGTTTTCTGCTGATTTTTGTCCCATCCGTTCTAACTTAACCAATTCCTCATGTTTTAGATAATAAAGATCTCCCGCATCCTTAATCAGGCCCTCATCTAAAAGCTGCTGAATCACTGCTGGGCCTAGTCCATCAATATTCATAGCATCTCGGGAGACATAATGAATAATAGCCTCTCTTTGGCGAGCAGGACAAGTGATGCTGGTACAGCGGTGAGCTACCTCTCCTTCTTCCTGGATAACAGGGCTTGCACATTCAGGGCAATGCTCCGGCATTTCAAAAATCTTTTCTGTACCCTTTCTTTTCTCTGGCAAGGATTTAATCACTTCCGGAATAATATCCCCTGCTTTATGGATTAAAACATGATCCCCTAGTCGGATATCTTTTTCCCTAATATTATCTAAGTTATGTAAACTAGCCCGGCTGACAGTGGATCCTGCCACAAAGACTGGTTTGAGAATAGCTGTAGGAGTCAAGACCCCTGTCCGACCTACTCGTAAAATAATATCCTCTAATACTGTTTCTACTTGTTCCGCAGGGAATTTATATGCAATGGCCCAGCGAGGACTTTTTGTGGTAAAGCCTAACTCCCGCTGTTGAGCAAAGTTATTAACTTTAATGACTAAGCCATCAATATCATAGGGAAAGGAAAGGCGTTTTTCCGTCATTTCTTCACAGTATTGAATCACATCTTCTATATCTGAAAAAACCTTCACTAAGGGGTTAACAGTAAACCCTTGTTCTTTAAGATATTCTAATACTTCCCCTTGGGTAGAGAGTCCTAATTCTTCCGGTGCTAAAATCTGATAAGCAAAATACCCTAGTTTCCGTTGAGCAGTGATTTTAGAATCAAGTTGTCTTAATGATCCAGCTGCAGCATTGCGAGGATTGGCAAATAAGGCCATCCCTTCCTCTTCTCTTTCCTCATTTAAACGAAGAAAAGAAGCTTTGGGCATATACCCTTCCCCTCGTACATCTAGCCGGGGGATACTTTTCTTTAAGCGTAAAGGGATGGAACCAATAGTTTTCACATTGGCGGTAATATCCTCTCCTACTTCTCCATCTCCTCGGGTAGCTCCTCGGGTAAGGATTCCATTTTCATAGGTCAGAGCTACAGTGAGACCGTCGATTTTTAATTCTACTACATACTCCACTTGAGGGACAACTCCCCGGACCCGCCAGTCAAATTCCCTTAAATCTCCTCCATCAAAAGCATTATCTAAGCTTAATAAAGGAGAGCCATGGCGGACTTTGGGAAATTCTTTCGCTACATAACCGCCAACTCGCTGGGAGGGAGAATCTTCAGTAATGAGTTCCGGGTGTTTTTTTTCTAATGCTATTAACTCTTCCATGAGGGCATCATATTCGGCATCACTGATATTAGGTTGATCTAGACCATAATATAAATAATTAGCTTCTTCGATTTTTTCTCTTAACTCTTCAATCCTTTTCACCACATCTTGGGACATAGTTTTACCTCCTACAATTGTGGCGCTGTGGAGTTCCCACAACGCCACTCTCTAGTCTAACTACAAAAGGAGTATCTATCACTAACAGGCCATAGCCCCATAAATAGCCAACCTTAATCCATAAAATATTGATTTAAGGGTGGGACAATTTGCTTTTTCCGGGATAGAACTCCCGGTAAAAAGATACTATCCTTATTTAACTCCTTACCAAAGGCCTCAGCGATTTCCTCTGGCTTTAATCCACTTATAAAAAGTTCTGTATTCTCTTCGATTAAATCTGTCACCATCAGTAAGAGATAATTCATCCCTCGAATACTGCGGAATTCTTCTAGCTTCTGATTTAATTCCTCTCGGACATCATCTAATCCTTCTATACCCATAACACTAAATTGTCCGATCCCAAAGCGGAGATCCCCCATGGTGAATTCTTTTAAATCTTCTTGGATAATTTCTTCCACTTTCCGTTCTGCTAGATTGGAGGCTGCTTTAAACATCTGCACCCCAAATTCCCGAGGTTCCACTTCGGCAATCTCCGCCAGGTACTCGGCTATTTCCTGGTCGATCGGTGTGGTGGTAGGGGATTTGAAAATTACAGTATCTGAGAGAATAGCCCCTAACATAATTCCCGCAATCTCTTTTTCCGGCTTAATTCCATAGTCCCGATAACATTTTGCCACAATAGTACAAGTAGAACCTACAGGCTCATTGCGGAAAAAGATTGGCTCTCCCGTTTGGATCCCACCTACTCGGTGGTGGTCGATTACTTCAAGAATTTGCGCCTGATCCGCTCCATTTACTCCTTGGCCAAACTCATTATGATCCACTAGGATCACTTTTTTCCGGCTAAGACTTAATAAATGATAACGGCTAATTAAGCCTACTACCTTCCCTAACTCATCTAGGACTGGATAATTTCTATAGCGAGTCTCTAGCATAGTCTTCTTTACATCGGAAACCAGATCATCTTCGGAAAAGGAGATGATCCCTTCCTTTTTCATAACATCCTTTACTGGAGCACTAAAAGGTAAGAGACGGGTGGCAGTAAAAGTATCATGAGGGACAGAGATCACTATAGTATTTTGCTCTCTAGCTAAGGGCTCTAAATGAGGAGCTAATTTAGCCCCTCCAGTTAAGATCAAAGCAGCTGCACCCTGTTTTAAGGCACTTTCCTGAGCCCCTTCCCTGTCTCCGATTAAAATGATACTTCCTTTAATCCCATAGGACTCCAAAGTAGCATGCTTCATAGCCCCAATATAAACTGCACCATTTAATTCTTGCTCTTTCCTTCCTATTAATAGTTCCCCTCCTAAGGTGTAGAGGATATTAGAGATAGGAACATGGAGGAGAGAAAAGTCTTGGTCTGCCATATTTTCGATAAAATAACGGGACAAATCTCCCACTGTCAACATTCCAAGCATTCTTTGGCTTGATCCTACTACAGGTAAGGTTTTTTGCTTATGGTTCTGCATAATTTCCCAAGCCTCCCGAATAGAGGCCTTAGGAGTTACAGTGGGAACTGGCCCATTAAGAAGATCCCTAACTCGGAGGTGAAGATCTTTAAGTAAAAGGGGTGGTTTGACCCCAAAAGTATTTAATACGAATTCCGTTTCCTTATTGATTTTTCCTGCTCGACATGGGATAACACTTTTTATACCAAGGAGTTCTTTGAGACGAGCATAAGATATGGCTGCACAGATGGAATCTGTGTCAGGGTTTTTATGGCCAATAACATAGATTTTATCTTCCAAAATAGATTTTCCTTTCTCATCTAACCCCCGAAAGCAGTGCTTTCGTATTTTGCATATATATCTTATTATTTTATTTTCATTTTTTAGTATTGTTTGTTTAGTGATTTAGTGATATTTATTGAGTAATTTTTGTTTAATCTTTTTTATCTTAAATTTTTTTCAACTTTACATACTCGGCAATAAAAGTCTTAATTTCCCCTCCGAAGACTATGGAAAGTTCTGTTTGGCTTCCTTCCCCTTTGATCGCAACGATAATCCCTTTACCGAATTTGCTGTGTTCTACTTTATCCCCTACTTTGTACTCAGGACCGGGAGTTGTGTCCACGGGACTGCCAACTTTTTTCTTCTCTTTCCAGCTCCAAGTAGATGGAGTAGGTGTAGATTTATTAGATGAAGGGATGTTTACTGTGGGAGATTTTCTCCTCCCTTTGGGTGGTGGGTCAATTGGATCATGATCAACTAAGAGCTCTGTTGGGATCTCTTGGAAGAACTCCGAAGGCCGGCTAAACTGAGTTCTACCATAGAGCATTCTCTGGGTGGCATAAGAAAGATAGAGTTTTTCCCGAGCTCGGGTAATGGCCACATAGCATAAGCGGCGTTCTTCCGCTAATAAAACAGGATCTAGCATGGATCTACTACTGGGGAAAATCCCTTCTTCCATACCGCTAATAAAGACCACAGGGAATTCTAACCCTTTGGCACTATGGATGGTCATGAGGACTACCGCATCTTCTCCTTCATCTAAGGAGTCAATCTGAGCTACCAGTGAAACATGCTCTAAAAAACCTGCTAACCCAGGGAGGAAAGCTTCTTCTAATCCTTCTTCCTCCACTATTTGCTCATATTGTTCAGCTTTTTCATCATATTCGGCTACAACAGATAAAAACTCTTTTAAGTTTTCTAATCGAGCTTCATTTTCGGGAGATTTATTGCTCATTAAATTATCCCAGTACCCAGTCCGTTTGAGAACTTCCTCCGTTATTTTCGTGACAGAGGTTTCATTCAGAGCTAATTCCCGCAGTTCTGCCATAAGATGGGCAAAAGCTAACAGAGGCTTTTTGGCCCGGGCTGTGAGATCAGGAATGTATTCCGCTTCTTGAATAGCATCGAGAACAGGCATTTCCTGTTCAGTAGCATATAATAAGATCCTTCCCAAAGTAGTTTCTCCTAAACCTCGTTTAGGAACATTTAAAATCCGAGCAAAACTCACCTGATCTGCAGGATTATGGAGGACACGCAAATAAGCTAGAATGTCCTTAATCTCCATCCGCTCATAGAATTTCAAGCCGGAAAAAATCCTATAAGGAATCCCTTCCCGCATGAACCGTTCCTCTATTACCCGGGATTGGGCATTGGTCCGATAAAGGATGGCAAATTCATTGAATCGACGTTCTTCCACACTCATGAGTCTTTGGATTCTCTCAGCGATAAAGCGAGCCTCATCATGTTCATTATCGGCAATATAAAAAACTATCGGCTGCCCTTCTTCATTATCTGTCCAGAGGGCTTTCTCCTTCCGGTCGGGATTGTTCTGAACTACAGTATTGGCAGCTTTAAGGATTGATTTAGTAGAACGATAGTTTTGCTCTAATTTTAAAACCTTTGCTTCCGGGTAGTCTCGCTCAAAGTCCAAAATATTTTGCACATCTGCTCCCCGGAACATATAGATAGATTGATCATCATCCCCTACTACACAAAGGTTGCGGTATTTTTTTGCTAATAAATTGACTAAAGCATATTGGGCATGGTTAGTATCTTGATATTCATCCACTAAAATATAGCGAAATCTATCCTGATACTGGGCCAGCACTTCTGGATATTCCTGAAAAATCCGCACTGTAAGCATGATAATATCATCAAAATCCAAAGCATTATTTGCGATGAGTCTTTTCTGGTAAAGAGTGTA
>JAAZLD010000290.1 GCA_012799495.1 Desulfitobacterium sp.
CAACTTTACGGGATGGCCATCAAAGCCTTTGGGCAACCCGGATGAAAATTGAGGATATGATTCCCATACTCAGTAAGATAGATGAAGCAGGGTATCATTCCCTGGAAGTATGGGGAGGAGCTACTTTTGATGTTTGCTTACGTTATCTTGGGGAAGATCCCTGGGAAAGGCTCCGGATAATTAAAGAACATGTTAAGAAAACCCCTTTGCAAATGCTTCTAAGGGGTCAATCTTTAGTAGGGTATCAACATTATCCTGATGATGTAGTTCGAGAATTTGTGGCATTAAGTGTAAAGAATGGCATAGATATTATTCGTATCTTCGATGCTCTAAATGATGTGCGTAATATGGTAGTCCCTATGGAAGCTGCTAAGGAAGCAGGGGCTCATGTACAGGCTTCAGTTGTGTACACAATCAGTCCTGTCCATACATTAGAGCATTATCTAGAGACAGCTAAAGCTTTAGTGGATTTGGGAGCAGACTCTATCTGCATTAAGGACATGGCAGGGCTTTTGACACCTCAACGGGCTTATAAATTAGTAAAGCTACTAAAAGATGAATTAGGAGTTATGGTCCAACTCCATACCCATTATATTGGTGGAATGGGGACTATTGCTTATCTGAAGGCCGCTGAAGCAGGAGTGGACGTTATCGATACTTCCAGTGTCCCCTTAGCTTTTGGGGCTAGCCAACCTCCAGTAGAACTAGTAGTAAGGGCAATGCAGGAATTTGAGTTTGCCCCTGATCTAGATATTCAAGAGCTGTTCCATATTGCAGACTATTTTGAAGAAGTCCGGAAAAAACGGGGCTTTGAACGGGGAATTACTCGTATCTCCGATATGCGTGTTTTTGAACACCAAGTTCCTGGTGGAATGATCTCTAATTTGGTATCTCAGCTATCAGAGCAAAAAGCTCTCAATCGGATCAATGAAGTACTTGACGAAATACCAAGGGTTAGGGCAGAATTGGGATATCCACCTTTAGTAACTCCTACCAGCCAGATCGTGGGAACTCAAGCTGTATTAAACGTCCTGAGCAGGGCAAGATATAAATTAGTTCCTGCAGAAGTTAAGGCTTATGTAAGAGGATACTATGGAAAACCACCAGCTCCAATCGATCAAGAAATCCAGCAAAAGATCATAGGAGATGAGGAAGTTTTAACTGTCCGTCCAGCAGATGTTTTGGAACCTGGACTAAAAAAAGCCCAACAAGAGTCAAGGGAATTTGCCGTCTCTAGAGAAGATGTTCTTAGTTATGCTTTGTTCCCACAAGTTACTATGAAATTCTTTAGTGATAGGAAGAAGGGTGTAGTGTCTGAAGAAAAAGCTATTTCAGCCCCTACTAAAAAGGAGGACTCGAAGATGGATCTCAAAGAGATTAAAGAATTGATTAAGTTGATCGGGGAAACAGATATTACTGAGCTAAATTTAGAGAGTGAAGGGGTTAAAGTAGCTATCAAGAAGGGAGCTACTGCCACCGTTATGGCTACTCCAGTTATGAGTACAGCACAGGAAGTTTCTAAAGAAGTTATCCCTGTCCCGGCTAAAGAGGAAGGAGGACCTCAGGAAGTCCAGGAAGGGTCTTCTGTTGCCAATAAAAATGTAGAATATATTACCTCTCCTATGGTAGGAACCTTTTACCGTGCTCCAGCCCCTGACGCTCCTCCCTTTGTAGATGTTGGTCAGCGGGTTAACAAAGATGATGTAGTGTGCATTATCGAAGCTATGAAACTTATGAATGAAATCGAAGCTGAATTTAGTGGTAAAATTGTGGAAGTTCTTGTGGAAAATGGCCAGCCAGTAGAATTTGGTCAACCTTTATTTGCTGTTGAAGTTTAAGGAGTAGAGTATGTTTAAAAAAATATTGATAGCTAATCGAGGGGAAATTGCTCTGCGAATTATTCGGGCTTGTCGAGAGATGGAGATTGAGACCGTTGCAGTTTTTTCCGAAGCGGATCGGGATGCCCTCCATGTAAGGGAAGCGGATCAGGCTGTTTGCATCGGTCCTCATCAATCTGCCAAAAGCTACTTGAACATTCCTAATATTATTAGTGCAGCAGAATTAACAGGAGTCGATGCTATTCATCCTGGTTATGGTTTTTTAGCGGAGAACGCCCGTTTTGCAGAAATTTGCGAATCCTGCGGAATTACCTTTATAGGGCCATCTCCCCGGGCCATTGAAATGATGGGAGACAAAGCTACTGCTCGTAAGACTATGATCGAAGCTGGAGTTCCAGTGGTTCCAGGTTCGAAAGAAGTAATCACAGATGTAGATTCAGCCGCAGACCTAGCAGATAAAATAGGATATCCTGTTATGATCAAAGCTTCTGCTGGCGGTGGTGGTAAAGGAATGAGAATAGCCCAGAACTCTAGGGAATTGGCCAAGGCCATCCAAGCTGCTCAGACTGAAGCTCAAGCTGCTTTTGGCAATTCCGAACTTTATTTAGAAAAGTATGTAGAAGAACCCCGACATATTGAATTCCAGATTCTTGCAGATAAATATGGCAATGTAATTCATCTCGGGGAGCGGGATTGCTCCTTGCAAAGACGGAACCAAAAACTTCTTGAAGAAGCACCTTCCACTGCCTTAACACCTGAGCTTCGTCAAGCAATGGGTGAGGCAGCTGTTAATGCAGCTAAAGCTGCCCAATATTACAGTGCAGGTACTGTAGAGTTTCTTCTAGATAAGCATAATAACTTTTACTTTATCGAAATGAATACCCGAATTCAGGTAGAGCATCCTATTACAGAGATGGTTACCGGGGTAGATTTAGTAAAAGCCCAGATTGCTATTGCTGCTGGCGAACCTCTAGAACTGAAACAAGAAGATATTGAAATTCGCGGTTGGTCTATGGAATGTCGGATCAATGCGGAAAACCCGGAGCGCAACTTTATGCCTTCACCTGGTACTATCCAGCTTTATCATGCACCAGGTG
>JAAZLD010000291.1 GCA_012799495.1 Desulfitobacterium sp.
TACTTTAGCATGCCCTTCCGTTCCTTTTTCTTTGCCCAGGGTAATTGATACTCTTGAATAAAAACACCTTGATCAGCTAGAGCCAACTTCAAAGAAATTGGTTCGTTTATTTTCTTTAAAGGTATTTTAAATCTTATCTTTTCTTTAAGGATCTCGATTAGTTTTTCTGGTTGGCGGATCTGGCCCTGTTCCATTAGTCCTGGTGGAAGAGATATTATTTGAAAAGCCAAAGAGGAAGACACTATTCTATTTTTCCCTTTTGAGCGATAGAAAAGACAACGTATTTCTTGTTCTAATACCTCTAGACAAAGATGCCAACCTGCCCTAAATAACATCCCTTCCATCTCCTTGCTCATGGTTCTTTCCTAAGAGTTTTATGAAAAGAATATCTTAGCATAATAATCAAGAATAAGATCTCCACTAAAAAAGGAAATTAGGGCTCCAAAAACTAAATAGGGTCCAAAGGGAATAGGTTGACTAAAAGTAGCTTTTTTCAGAGAAAGCAATGTTAACCCTACAAGAGAACCACTTAAACTGGCAATAAATATGGCTATAAAAACTTTATGGGCACCTAAAAAAGCACCAATTCCCATTATTAGCTTTACATCACCTAAGCCCATTCCATCAGGGTAAATAAAATTAATTAACCAAAAGATTCCCCCAGCAACAACAGCTGTCCCAAAACTTTCCCAACCAGTAGGCCCTTCAGGAAAATAAAACCTCGCCCCAATAGCTATGATAATAAGAGGTATGGTAAAGATATCTGGTAAACGGAAAGTGTACCAATCGATTCCCGCTAGAACCAGTAATAATACAATAAAGATCAACTCTATAGTAAATAAACCAAAGGAGCCTGATTTATTATTGTAGGCTACCAAGAAAAAAAGGATCCCTGTCAATCCTTCTAATAATGGATAACGCCAAGAGATTTTTACTTTGCATTGGGAGCATCTCCCTCTTAAAAATACATAACTTAGGATTGGGATAAGTTCCCAAGGCCTTAAGAAATGGTTACAAACTGGGCAGTGAGAGCCTGGAGAAATAATAGATTCTTCTTTAGGTAAGCGAAAAATAATCACATTGAGAAAACTACCGATAACTAATCCTAAAATTCCGAAAAATACACTCCAATGAATACCCAACCTTCTCTTTCCTTTCCACCCTTAATTAAGGGAGCTCCAGAGTACTTTATCTAGTTCCCCATTATACACCCTTACTTCTGCTGCTGAACCATCCCCAGTTAAATAGAGCATGATGAGATTGGTTGGATTGTCCTCTGGAATTAACCCATCTTCCAAAGTGCCTATTCCAAAACCTCTATTATCAGCATCAGTATTCTGTTGAGTAGTACTAACATCTAATTTACTAATATATTGAGGGATAAAATCCTCCATTTCTAATTTTCCATCTTTTATTTTGGCTTCATCTATCTTAGGATATCTCCCATTCTCTATCTGATACCGATCTAGAGCAGATTTTAACTGATGTCCTGTAGCGATATCAGCATTTTCACGGGCTGTTTCTGAACTAGCACCAAGGCGGGGAAGAGCAATTGCAGCAAGGACAGCTATAATAAAAACAACCAGGAGAATCTCGATTAATGTAAAACCATCTTGATTGACTCTTCTATTTTTTTGATAAATCACCAGCTTCATGCTACTTACCCCTTTCGTATATGGTTAGTTTCTACTCTTTTCTCTATTTCTTAATAAAATTTATCTTACTTAATAGTGTCGTCTTTAATATAGTGTCCTCTTAAAGTCCTATTGCAGACCTTTTCCTACCTCTAAAATTGGCAATAAAACACCACTTGCTACTAAGCCGATTATTAAACCAACACCCATAATCAGGGCAGGACCTATTCTTCGTAATACCTTAGTCACCTCCTCTTCTAAGTCCATGGATAAGATTTTACCTAAATGGTCAAGCATAAGGCTTAGCTGACCTGTTTCCTCTCCAATGGCTATCATTTGACTTCCTTCTTCTGAAAAGAGGTTAGTTTTACGAACTA
>JAAZLD010000292.1 GCA_012799495.1 Desulfitobacterium sp.
ATAATAGGTGACTCTTCTTTGCAGCGCATTTTTTTGGTAAATCTCTTGCCAGAGCAACCAGGGACAAAGTGAAAGGCTACTGTATTATTCACCATGGATTCATAATTAAAGGTACTGATTTTAAAATATGAATGACAGGTAGCAATATCGAAAAAGGCTGGACATCCCTCTATAGTATCTAAGGTTTCGCAAAAATCTTGGTTTCTCAGAAATATTAAATTAATTTTAGCATCATCTACAAATTGAGAAGCATAGGCGATCCGAAAAGCACTGGTTTTATTAAATCCACAAGCCCGACAAAAGGCCAGGATGGCATAAAAATGGGCATCTTTTTTCACTGCTTCCCCTCCCCCATCTTTTAGTATTCATAATCAGTATTTAATGCACCATTGTATGCATGAGCCTAATAAAATGTACGGGAGGGGATTTGCATGGGAAACACTTTTAACCTGCCCCAATCAACAGGGGACAGAGAGTTGGACAAAGCTTTAGCCTTAGCTGGCTATGCTTATGATCCGCAACAGGATATCTTTATCTCCACAAAAAATCCGTGGCAGCGTAATGTTGGCTATTGTCGTTTATATGATGAAGCAGCAGCTCCTTTAGGCATGATCATCGATTGTGAACCAGTCTATTTTGAGTATAGAGGGGAAAAATGGATGATCGGCATTTGGAAAGGCCAATATGATCTGGTAGTAGGTGCAGAGATCGGAGTTTATAATAATGGCTTTCCCGTCAATTTGCCAGGAATATTCCAGGGAACTTTTTATCAAACAGCCAAAGATGAAGATTGCTTGAAGATGGCCTTCACCCTAAGAAAGAATGGAAAAGTATTATTTACCCGGAAAGATGTCCACTGGTGGTTAACAGGTTTTGACTTGGGAGAATTTGCTGAGCCTTCAGAGCTAACTATGGAGATCGAGATCACCTTTAGAGATGAAGAAATGCGCAATGCTTTTGTGGAAGCTATCAAAAAAATCGGGTACTCCTCAAAGGAATTGCAAATAACGGGGAATACAGTCTTTTTTATTTTTGATAAACCTCGTTCCCCACAGCCTTTTACCCGTACACCTTTAACTGATGAGATCATTCAGCGGAAAAATAAGTTTTTATGTGAGAAATTTCAAGAAATAACTGGTCCCTATAATACTTTCCCAGAAAAATTAGCAGCCGTTCAAGAACAGCTGCCTGACATGTATCGCTTAGTTATGAATATGGGTAAAAGCAAACAAATTTTTGAAATCATCATTCTCCTTACTCTCGTAGGAGCAGTGGCTATTAACTTCTATTCCTCCCTACGAGATTAGCATCCTTAAAGGCTCCTTGTTGGAGTAGGAACATCTTATAGTAGAGTCCTTCCTTCAACAAGAGTTCTTGATGGGTTCCCCTTTCCACAATCTCTCCTTGATGGAGAACTAGGATCAAATCTGCATCCTGAATGGTGGAAAGACGATGGGCGATAGCAATTGTGCTTCTGCCTAACCGCATTCGGTAGAGGGCTTCTTGAATAGCCTCTTCTGTTTCCGTATCCACACTAGCTGTAGCCTCATCTAGAATAAGGATTTTAGGTTTTCCTAAGATAGTACGAGCAAAGCAAATTAACTGCCGTTGGCCACTAGAAAGGGTAGCACCTCTTTCCCCAATAGGTTCCTCATAACCTTTAGTTAATTTATCGATGAATTGATCAGCACCCACAAATTTTGCCGCCTCATCCACATCCTTATCTGTTACCCCAGGACGATGAAGGTGGATATTGTCCGCAATATTCCCCACAAAGAGAAAAGGATCTTGGGCTACTAAGCCAATCTTTTTTCTCAGCTCAGTTTCCTGGATTTCTGCTAAAGGGTGTCCATCCATCAGAATCTGCCCTTCTTTGATGGGGTAAAAACCCATCAAGAGATTGGCGATAGAACTCTTACCACTACCAGTGTGACCCACTAAGGCAACTGTTTGTCCTGGTAAAACTTTAAAACTGATATTTTTTAAAACATCTGTAACTCCATCATAGGAAAAGGTCACATTCCGAAACTCAATTGCTCCCTGTTGGATTTTATCTTCCACAGGGGCTTTTTTATTTTGCAGGATTTGCTGAGAGTTCGGCACTGTCCTTTCATCATCAATAACCTCAAAAACCCTCTCTGCCCCAATAATAGCCTGTTGGAGCTGGGAAAGCTGACTTAAAATCATATTTACAGGTTCAATAAAGCGATCTAGATAATTGACAAAGGCATATAAGACCCCTATCTCCACAGGTCCTGTGATAGACTCCACACCAAAAAAGGTCAGTACTAAAACCAAGGCCAAAGTATAGAGAAGATCCACGGCAGGCCGCATGAGAGTACTTTCCAACTTAATATTGGCTAAAGCAGCCTGATAGTATTTTTCATTGATGTTGGCAAATTTCTTACGAAATGTATTCTCCTGCCGGAGCATCTGAATAATACTCATCCCTTGGATGGACTCGTTGAGCATAGCATTAAGGTTACTTAATTGGCTCCGGGCAATCCTGTACACCCGTGAACTATATTTCCGGTAAGTTTGCATGAGGAGGATAATAACAGGCAATAAAACCAAACAAAAAGTAGCTAATTTAGTATCCAGAGCAAACATTGCCACAAAAATTCCGATGAGAAAAACGAAATTCTGAACGTAGGTAGAAAGGATACTTACATAAAGATCCTTAATAGCCTCTGTATCATTGGTCACCCTTGAAACTAAACCACCAGTGGGAGTACGATCAAAGACTGTCATGGTCAGAACTTGGACTTTTGTAAAAATATCTACCCGGATTTTTTGAATAACCCTTAAAGCAATCATATTAAAGCGGATAAGTTGTTGATACTGCATAATAGGACCAATAATTATCAAAAAGAGGTAGCCTAGTGCTAGGAGGAAAATTCCCATCGGATCAAAATTCCCCACGGTCAGGTAATCATCCAGGAAGATTTTTATTAAGATGGGACTGGCTACATCGGCAGCAGTAGCTAATATGAGCAACAAAAAAGCCAGAATGAGGGTTTTAGTATGAGGAACAATATAGCCTAAAAGCCGTAAAATTGTTTTCCCCTGACCCTTCAGATCTCCTCTATGCTCTAAATCTGAGGTAAATATGCTCATACAACACCACCTCCTGCCCGGATTAGGTTCTCCAGTTGTTGAGCCTGATATGTTTCTGCATACCAGCCCTTTTTAGCTAGAAGTTGACTATGGGTGCCCCTTTCAAGAATCTCCCCATCATGAAGCACAATAATTAAATCAGCATGTTCTACTGAACTGAGACGATGAGAAGAGATAATGGTAGTTTTATTTTTACGGTTATTCTTTAGTTCTTCTAAGATTTGCTTTTCTGTATTAGCATCTACTGCAGAGAGAGAGTCATCTAATAAAAGAATATCGGGATCAAGAAGTAAGGCTCGGGCAATTGAAATACGTTGTTTTTGACCACCAGATAGGGTAACCCCTCGGTCCCCCACAAGGGTTTCATATTGCTCTTCAAAA
>JAAZLD010000293.1 GCA_012799495.1 Desulfitobacterium sp.
AATCTTTCCTGCCAATTGCAACTCCAGTAGATACAAAGGTATCTCTTCGGGAGAAAGTCCAGTATTTTGGATAATTTGGTCAATATGTATAGGAACGTAGTTTAGTAACTCAAGGATTTTTTGATGTTCTTCCTTGCCTTCAGGAGCGGTGGTAAAACCCTTTTTGCCAGTCTTTTCATTGTCGCTAATGTCCTCCTGAGCATTTTTACCCTGTTGTTTCCTCATAGTCCAGGTAGGGATCTCCGAGGCAATATCATGATAATTTTCTACTAGTTTTGCTCCTTGTCGCAAAAGATGATGGGTACCTTTGCTCTGCTCGCTAAAGATAGGCCCTGGTATTGCGAAAACTTCTCTTCCTTGTTCTAAAGCAAAGTCCACTGTTATTAAGGCACCACTTCTAAGAGCTGCCTCTACTACTACAACACCTCGGGACATTCCACTGATTAGACGGTTCCGAACGGGAAAGAGTTGTGGTGTAGGAGGAGTTGTAGGATAAAATTCGCTCCATATGGCTCCCTTTTTATCTAATATTTCTTCAGCCAAAGACTTATTTTCCGGTGGATACATATGTAATAATCCACAGCCCATAACAGCCCAAGTTATCCCATTTCCCTTTAAGGCTCCCCTATGAGCAGCAGAGTCAATTCCTCTTGCCAAACCACTTACCACAATAATATCCTCTTGGGCAAGATCTTTTGCTAAGAACTCCGCTGCTGAACGACCATAAGGGGTAGAGCGCCGAGAGCCCACTATAGCTAAAGCTTCTACATTGGTCTGCAAATGACCTTTATAGTAGAGAAGGGGTGGAGCATCAACACAATGGCGTAATAAATGTGGATACCCTTCTTCTTCGGGGATAATTATTTGAATATTATTGACCTGAAACCATTCTTCTAATACCTTCAAATCACAATTCTTCTGATGTTCCCTGATCTTCCTTAGCCATTTTTCATTTTCAGATCTGTTTTCCTGTTTAAGTCTATACCAAAAGCTTCTTGCACTACCAAATGCCTCTATTAAAGCTCTTAACCTTACGCCACCAATACCCGGAATACTATGAATAGCTGCCCGGATTAATTTTTCCTCTTTGAGGAAGTCTCCTTTATTTGATCCTTTGTAGTTGACTTTATCCCTCATGGAAATCCCCCCTATCCATCATTTCGTGGTTAAGAGTAGATTTCCTTCGTCTCAGAATGTCATATCTTGAACTAAAAGGCCAGAAAATGGAGAATAATTATAACCATAGTATATTTAGAGTATATCTAAAAAGGTTAAGCCCCTTTTGCTTTCTTTCTTTTCTTGCTTTTTTCTTCTGGATCCTGTCTGCTCTGTCCTTCTAGTTCATCCTTTATATCCTTATTATTCGTACTATCTTCTTTTGTTTCAATCTTTTCCTCTATTGTTTCAATCTGTTCCTCTATGCTATCTTTTTGCTCTGTTAGGGCTATACTGGCTCGTAAAGCTTCCATAAGATCAATGACCTTGCCAGGTTCAGATGGAGCAGTGACTTTATAGCTCTCTCCAGCAATCTTTTTCTCAATAAGTTCCTTCATTTGCTCCCGTAATTCATCCCGATAGTTTTCTGGTTCAAAAGTAGTCGCCAAGTTTTCGATCAATTGACGAGCCATAGCCAGTTCTGTTTCTGTAGGAGTGACATGATCCCAATTGACTTCCATATTACGTATTTCATCTGGGTAGTGCATAGTTTCCAAAACCATAATATTTTCATTAAGGACACGTAAGCAAGCTAGATGTTGTTTGGAACGCATAGTCAATCTGGCTATAGCTACTTTCCCTGTATCTGCCATCGCTTGACAGAGTAATCGATATGCTTTTTGAGCTGTTTCTTCAGGACTTAAGTAGTATGATTTTTGATAATAAATAGGATCGATCTCCTTAAGATCAATAAAATCTAAAATATCTATAGAACGACTAGTAGCCTTTTCTAAGCTAGCTAGTTCATCCTGCTCTAGGATTACATAATGATCCTTTTCATATTCATAGCCTTTAACTAGGTTTTCGCCTTTTACTTCTACGTCACAGTTGGGACATTTCTTTATATAGCGAACACGGTTATGGCAATCTTCATGAAGATAGTTAAATTGGAAGTTCTTTGTTTCAGTAGCTGCATGCATTTTTATCGGCACATTAACTAAGCCAAAACTTATAGATCCTTTCCAAAGGGTATGCATTTTTAACACCTCCTCAAACTTTAGTCTAAGCTGAGGAGCAAAGTTCATACATGTAAAAAGTATCCTAAACTTATTAAGTCAGGATACTTTTATCTTATTTCTTATTTTGCTGATTCTTTAGCTAAAGCATATACTACTAGACTAGCAAGTAATGCATAATTCTCTGTATGTAATATTGTCCCTGCACTACGATCAAATAAAATATTGCCTGAAGCCGAGAATTCTTCGTCTTCTCCCCAGACAACTAAAGTAATCGGTATTTTAGGAAACGCTCTAATTTTCACAGCTCCGTCACCTAAAGCAACTGGTTCTCCTCCAAAAGATAATCCAGTTTTGATTAAGTTCTTGGGGTTTTTGCCGAATGCTTTTAATAAGGGGTTTATTGCTCGTTTTGTAAAAGGTTCGATGTAAATACTTCCCCCT
>JAAZLD010000294.1 GCA_012799495.1 Desulfitobacterium sp.
CCTACCATTGTTGAAAAATATGTAAAGGGAGAATGGGGTAGGAAAACAGGTAAGGGGTTCTATGATTACTCATAAGTGAAATTCAAGTATCCCCTTTGCTATCTGGAAAAAGCTACTATTTTCACAATAACTTTATTGTACAGGAAGGACTAGATTGGACAAGGAGGGGTTTTAGTGGATTTATCTACTGAGGAACTTAATATTATTCTGCAAACAGTACGGACATTTATGAAAAAAGAAGTAGAACCTCTAGCCGAAAAAATGGAAGAGGAAGATGAGATTCCTCGCAGTTTACTAGATAAAGCGGCTGAAATGGGCTTATTTGGTATTAGTATTCCCCAGGAATATGGTGGATTAGGAACCGGAATGGTGGGCAAAGCGTCTATTTTCCAGGAGTTAGGTAAAGGACCTAACTGCTTTATCTCAGTTATAGGCTGTCATAATGGAATAGGTAGCGTAGGAATCGTCATGGAAGGAAATGAAGAGCAAAAAGAACGCTATCTACCGAAAATGGCCTCTGGGGAATGGATTGGGGCTTTTGCTCTCACAGAAGCTTCCGCTGGTTCAGACGCTTCTGCTATCAAAACTACAGCAGTCCGTAAAGGAGATAAATATATCCTTAATGGAACGAAACAATTTATCACTAATGGTGATATTGCTCATGTCTTTACAGTGATGGCTGTAACGGATAAGAGTAAGGGAGCCAAAGGAATTACCTCTTTTATTGTGGAGCGGGATTTCCCCGGTTTTTCCATAGGAAAAAAAGAAGTGAAAATGGGTTTACGGGGTTCCCATACTACAGAGCTAATTTTTGATAATTGTGAAGTTCCTGTGGAAAATGTCTTGGGTGAAGAAGGTAGAGGGTATGTTAATGCTCTTAAGATCTTAGCTAATGGCCGGGCCGGATTAGCTGCTCGTTGCTTAGGTTCCTGTGAAAAATTGCTGGAAATTAGCTTAACATATGCCACCCAGCGAGTTCAATTTGGTAAGCCCATATTTGAAAATCAAATTATTCAGCACTACTTAGCTAATATGGCTATTGAAATAGAAGCCTTACGTTCTCTGATCTATGATGTGGCTCGTAAAGTTGACAATGGCGAGAAGGTAATTAAAGAAGCAGCTATTGTTAAAGCTTTCGGGTCAGAAGTGTATGGACGGGTAGCGGATTTGGCTGTCCAGATTCATGGGGGAATGGGCTATATGCGAGAGTGCGAAGTTGAGCGTTACTACAGAGATGCCCGTATTACTCGGATCTATGAGGGAACATCAGAGATTCAGAGGAATATAATCGCTCGGCAACTTAAGAAAGAATATGGCTTATAAGAATTTGGTTTTTAAGGAGAATACTGCTATTAGGAGGTAGATTGATGAGGGAGGCAGTTATCGTAGCGGGGCTTCGCACAGCTATTGGTAGAGTGGGGGGTACCCTTAAAGATGTTGAAGTAGACTATTTTACTTCAGCTATCATGAGGGAAATCCTTCAAAGGACAGGAATCCCCGGAACTGCTGTGGATGAAGTTATCCTTGGACATACGAAACAAAGTGGGGACAACCCCAACTTAGCGCGACTTGCTTTGTTAAGAGCTGATATGCCTGAAGATATACCTGCTTACACAGTCCATCGTCAATGTGGTTCAGGTTTGACTTCTGTAAATAACGCAGCCCAAGCAATTTGGGCAGGAACTGCAGATGTGATTATGGCAGGTGGAGCAGAGAGTATGAGCACAGCTCCCTACTATCTGCGGAATGCACGGTATGGATTTAGGATGGGTAATGGAGAGATCTTGGATTCTAATACAGAAAGTCAGCCTCGCTGTCAGCCAGAAGATAAATATGGACGCTTGACTATGGGTCTGACAGCTGAAAACCTGGCAGAAATGTATAAGATCAGTAGGGAAGAACAAGATGAGTTTGCCCTTCAGAGCCAAGAACGAGCTTTCGCTGCTATTGAAAAGGGATTGTTCAAGGACGAAATTCTTCCCTACGAAGTGCGTTCTAAAAAAGAAACTATCATCTTTGATACTGACGAGCATCCCCGACGGACCAGTATGGAGAAATTAGCAAAATTACCTCCTGTTTTTAAAGAGGGAGGAACAGTTACTGCTGGTAACTCTAGTGGTCGTAATGACGGAGCTGCAGTTCTAATGATTATGACTCCAGAGAAAGCGGAAGAATTTGGACTAAAACCTTTAGCTCGTATTATTGGTATCGGTGCTAAAGGTGCACCACCTCAGATTATGGGGATCGGTCCAGTAGGGGCATCCCAAGTAGCCCTTAAAATGGCCGGCTTGGATATTAAGGATATCGATCTAATCGAATTGAATGAAGCCTTTGCTGCTCAATCTTTAGCGGTTATCAAAGAAATGGGCTTGGATCAAGCCAAAACCAATGTCAATGGTGGAGCTATCGCTCTCGGACATCCTTTAGGGGCAACTGGAGCCATAATTCTAATTAAGTTAATCAATGAGCTGAAACGTCAAGGTAAGAAATATGGCTTAGCAACTTTATGTATTGGAGGGGGTCAAGGTATTTCTACAGTAGTAGAGAACCTGAATTAATAAGAATTAAGACAAGATAGAGAAAGATGACGGGGAGGTAATGTCATGGAAAAAGCATCTGTAGCCTTGGTGAAGGTTTCCCAAGTATATGATTCCTTAAGAGAAGCTTTAGAACTAAGTAATGGTCTGAGTGGTTTAGAGAAAGATGAGCGAATTCTCATTAAGCCTAATATTGTAAGCTGGGATTTTCAACTGCCATTCCCGCCCTTTGGAGTTGTGACTACCAGTAAGGTAATGGAAGCTTTAGTGAGAATTTTAGCGGAAGAAGGATATAAGAATTTGATCATTGGGGAAGGGTCCCTACCTGGGCTTAAGCCCAAAGGTGATGAAATCTATGAAGCTCTAGGCTATACCAAACTCCAGGAACGTTATGGTGTAGAATTAGTAGATTTTAATAAAGAAAAGTTCATACCTACTGATTATGGAGATGGTTTTAAACTGGATATTGCCCAAGAAGCTTTAGCTGTAGATAAAGTCATCAATGTCCCTGTTCTCAAAACTCATAATCAAGCCAAAGTATCCTTAGGGATCAAAAATCTAAAAGGATGCCTAAGTCGTCGCTCGAAGCAGTTTTGCCATGGCCTTGACCATGAAGAGCTGAACCTGACATTTCCTCGTATTATTGAAAAGCTCCCTGTAGCTTTAACTATTATCGATGGTTTATATACTTTGGAAAAGGGACCTGGCCCAACAGGTAAAGCCTATCCCAAAGGTCTACTCATCGCTTCCACAGACCCCTTTGCTTGCGACATAGTGGGAGCGGCAGTTTTAGGGTATGAAGCTAAAGATGTTCCACATTTGGTCCATTATGCTCAGCGTCACGGCTATAGTCTGGAAATGGAAGATTACCAAGTGCTTGGTGAAAAAGTTGCAGATCATGTAGAACCACTACCCTATGACTTCGAGTGGACAGAAGAGAATACTGGCCCTTTGGGATTCCAAAAAATGGGCATAGAAGGATTAGCTATCCGTAAATACGATAGTAGTCTTTGCACAGGATGTTCAGTCCAATTTAATCCCATGCTTATCCTTTTACAATCAGCTTTTAAGGGTGAACCTTTTGACAATATCGAACTGGTAAGTGGCAAAAAGCAAACAGCTTCACCAGGCTTTAATACTACTATTCTTTTTGGAAAATGCGCCTGTCAGTTAAATAAGGAAAACCCCAATATTAACAAAGCCATTACCTTATGGGGTTGTCCACCGAATCTAGAGAAGATGACTGAAGCTTTAGCTAAGGAAGGTTTACACTGCGACTATGAAGCCTATGTGGGATTCCGTCATTACCTATTTAACCGCTACAAAGATAAAGAAGGGTTTAGTTTAGAAGATTGGACAATTGCGTAGTTATTGTGAGTAGTAAGTGCTAGGAGATACTGGGAGTAGTTAAAGGTTGATTTAACTAAGAAGGAGGAGAAAACATGAACATTGTGGTTTGTATTAAACAGACCTTTGATACGGAAGCCAAAATAGCCCTAGACAGTCAAGGTAAAATCGATTCCCAAGGGGTTAACTTGATTATCAATCCTTATGATGAATTTGCCATCGAAGAAGGAATCCGTCTCAAGGAGCAACTTGGTGGTGAAGTAACAGTAGTGTCCTTAGGAGGAGAGCGGGCTCAAGAAGCTATCCGGACAGCTTTAGCTATGGGAGCAGATAAGGGAATTTTAGTAAGCGATCCTAGCCTTGAAGAAGTGGACGAGTGGGTAGCTGCGGAGGTACTGGCTAAGGCTGTAGAAGGGATCTCTTATGATCTCTTGCTAGCAGGACGGATTGCCATTGATGATGGGTCTGCTCAAGTAGCAGTTCGCTTAGCTGAAAAGTTGGGAGTTCCATCTGTAAGCAGTGTTTTAAAAATAGAAGCAGATGGGGAAAAAATCACAGCTGTACGGGAAATAGATGGAGGCACGGAAACTCTAGAAATACCGTTGCCAGCAATGGTTACAGCTCAAAAGGGCTTAAACGAACCTCGCTATCCATCAGTTGCAGGAATTATGAAAGCTAAGAGAAAGCCCCTCAATGTTGTATCCTTAGCTGACTTAGGTCTTAATGCTGGGGATTTAAGTCCTAAAATGGTTGTGGATAGCACAGCTCTACCTGAGGCTCGTAAAGGTGGTCGTAAGTTGGAAGGAGAGCCTGATCAAGTAGCTAAAGAACTAGTCCAATTACTACGAGATGAAGCAAAAGTAATTTAAACAGAGAAAGGAGCAAAAAATTATGCCAAGTGGATTATGGGTTTTTATTGAACAGCAAAAGGGCCAAATCCGTAAAGTTTCTCTGGAATTATTAAGTGAAGGCCGCAAAGTTGCTGATGAATTAAATCTAGAATTAGGAGCGGTAGTTTTAGGAGAAGGAGTCTCCGAACTGGCTAAAGAGGCTATTAGTTATGGCGCAGATATAGTTTATGTGGCAGATAACTCTGATCTAGCTAATTACACTACTGGAGCTTATACTTCTGTTCTTAATAAACTCATTCGGGAAAAGGAACCTCAAATCTTCCTCTTGGGAAATACTGCCATTGGTAAAGATTTGGCACCCCGTTTAGCCCAAAGGTTAGGAGTGGGACTAGCATCAGATTGTACAGCTATGGAAACTCATCCAGAGAATTTGTTAGTCTTTACCCGTCCTGTTTATGCAGGGAAAGCACTTAATAAGGTGAGTAGCCAAGTTCGCCCAATTTTAGCTACTATTCGTCCCAATACTTTCCCTTTAGCCCAGCCAGATCCAGGCCGAGAGGGAAAAGTTGAAAATGTTGATGGAGCAATTGATCCAGCAGATCTTAAAGCTATTGTGAAAGATATTGTCTTAGCAGCTTCAGAACGTCCCGAATTGACAGAGGCAAATATTATTGTCTCTGGTGGCCGAGGAATGAAAGGTCCGGAACATTTCGCTATGCTTGAGGAATTGGCTGATGTATTAGGAGCTGCTGTAGGGGCTTCTCGTGCAGCTGTAGATTCAGGATGGAGAGAACATGAATTCCAAGTAGGTCAAACAGGAAAAACAGTATCACCGACTCTTTATATTGCCTGTGGAATAAGCGTAGCAATTCAACACTTAGCAGGAATGGGTTCTTCTAAAGTTATCGTAGCTATCAATAAAGACCCAGAAGCGAATATATTCAATGTTGCTGATTACGGTATTGTAGGGGATGTATTTGATGTGGTTCCCATCTTAACTGAGGAATTTAAAAAAGTAGTTAGTGAGTAATATTCAATAACATTCAATAACATAATCAATAGGTAACGGGTAGAGAGATTTGTGGAGATAAAAATATAGATAAAAGTATAGATAAAAGTATAGATAAAAATATTTTAGGGGAAACGGTGGAAAAGGAGTAGAGAAATATATTTATTTGATGTGAGGAGGATAAATTGAGATGAGTAAGTGGGTCAAAGAATACCAAAGTAAACTAGTTTCTCCAGAAAAAGCTGTTAGTGTCATTAAAGATGGAGATTGGGTTCAATATACTTTTGCAGCTAACACCTTACCTGTTTTAGATCCTGCTTTAGCAAAAAGAGTTAAAGAGTTAAAAGATGTGGTGATAGTTAACGGTATTTCAGCACGTCCTCATGCCCTTCATCAAGCTGACCCAACAGGAGAACATACTATTTGGAACTCCACCCATCTGACTGCTTTAGATCGCCTTTATAATAAAACCCGGAAAATTTACTATGGACCGATGAAATACTCAGAAGCCCCTCGCTATGTGCGAGAGAATTGTCCACCAGATGTTTTCACTGTTCAAGTTGGTCCTATGGATAAGCATGGGTATTTTAACTTTGGTCCCACTATTTCCCACTTCCAAGCAGCAGCTGAAATGGCCAAAACCATCATTGTTGAAGTTAATGAGGCAATGCCTTATGCCCATGGAGGGTACGGTAACAATATCCATATTTCCGAGGTTGATTATATAGTAGAAGGTGGTAGTAGTCCTCTACCTCAAATTCCTGACGAAGAAATTACGGAAGTGGACGAAAAGGTTGCTAGTTTTATTCTCAATGAATTACGGGATGGGGATTGTTTACAGATCGGTATCGGCGGGATGCCTAATGCTTTAGGTAAAATGATCGCCAAATCTGACTTAAAAGACTTGGGTATTCATACAGAAATGCTTTGTGATAGTATTGTAGATATGTATGAAGCAGGCAGAATAACCTGCAATAGGAAGCAATTAGATCCAGGACGGATGGTTTATACTTTTGCTTTAGGAACTCAAAAGCTTTATGACTTTATCGATAATAACCCTATGTGTGCTGGTTATCCTGCTGATTATACTAATAGCCGGGTTATCGCCTCACAAAATGACAATGTAGTATCTATCAATAATGCTATCGAGATAGATTTAACTGGCCAAGTGTGTTCAGAATCCTTTGGAACCCGGATGATTAGTGGTGCTGGAGGCCAGCTAGACTTTGTGGAAGCTGCCTATAATTCCAAGGGTGGCCGTAGCTTCCTCTGCCTATCTTCAACTTATACAGATTCAAATGGCAAGGTACACTCACGTATTAAACCTGTTCTTAGTCTAGGAGCAGTAGTTACTGTAACTCGCCCAGTAGTTCATTATGTAGTAACTGAATATGGTATGGTGAATCTCAAAGGTACTCCTACTTGGGAACGGGCTAAACGGTTGATCAGTATCGCTCATCCCGATTTTCGGGAAGAACTAACTAGAGAAGCTGAGAAATTAGGTTTAACTCTCTAAAATAGTTGTATTTCTTATAGATACCATTTACAATAAGTAGTGCGAATATTCAGTTAAGAATATTAGTCAAACAGTATAAAATAAGAGAAAAGCCTAATACAGGTAGACCAGTGGTCTTAGAACTACTGGTTTACCTGTTTAGCATATTTAAGAGAGGGGTATTGGAATGGATGTAAAAACAGCTATTTTAGAAAGGCGCAGTATTCGTAAATACAAACCGGATCCTGTACCAGAGGAATTACTTCAGGAGTTATTAGAGGCAGCACGGTTAGCTCCTTCAGGGACTAACCATCAACCTTGGCGTTTCATTGTGGTTAAGAATCAGGAAATTAAAGAACAAATCCAAGAGCATTCCTTTAATCAGCGATTTTTAAGTGAGGCACCAGTACTTTTAGTATGCTGTGCTGATATTTCTACGTATGCGAAAAACACCAGGAAGCGAATTGAAGAACTTGTTGCAGTAGGAGTCTTTGATGAGGAGATTTTCAATCGCTATCCTAATGCTAATCAACCTATGGATGCTGCCACTTTAAAAGGCTATATCCCCCATGCTATGTTGAATGTTGCTATAGCAATGGAGAATATTGCTCTTAGGGCAGTTTCTTTAGGGTTGGGAACTTGCTTTGTCCAACTTATGAGAGCTAAACCTATCGCCCAACTATTAGAACTACCAGAACATATGATTATCACAGCTTTAATGCCTGTGGGATACCCGGATCAACACCCTGTCCAACGTCCTCGTTTGAAGCAAGAGGATATAGTTTATAAAGTAGTAGAGTAGTTTACTTTCTATACTTTTATTTAGGACAAAAAGCCTAAAATGTATCCTTATTATACAGGTCAGTAAAAACGAACCAAATGAGGAAAGTCATGTAAAAGGATAAGTTCCTTAAAGGGGCTTAGTACAAAGTTTCCAGCAAATAAACTTTCCGATGAAACCTTTGTGTTAAAGGGTATTTTGGTATAAGAATTGCATAATTAATAAATGGATGCAGTAGTGCATACCTCCCATTTTCGCACAGAGCGAGTATGTATTTTGGAATTATGCTCTTTAAGAACTCGTTCTGTGTACTTTTTTGCATGAACCTTGGAGCCCAATCAAAATCACCTGGCACATTTTGAGAATGTGCAGGTGGTTTTTAATGTCATTATGAAACTCGAGTGGCATTATGAGAATGGTTATTGAAATTCCTTATCAGAAGGCTTAAAATTACAAATTAAATAGTATAG
>JAAZLD010000295.1 GCA_012799495.1 Desulfitobacterium sp.
ATCCCTGTGGAAATTGCCCCTCCTGCAAAAAAATAACTACAGGTAATCATCCTGATGTAGAAATTATGGGGCCGGCTAAACTATCCATGGGGATTGAACAAATCTTAGACTGGCAAGAAAGGGTATACCGTAAACATTATGAAGGAAAATATAAGGTTTTTATTCTGGAAGAAGGGGACAAGTTAACCATACCAGCAGCTAATGCCTTATTAAAGGTAATTGAGGAACCTCCAGAGAGGACGATAATTATCATTAGTGCCCAGAATGGAGAAGCTCTCCTACCCACTATTCAAAGTAGGGCCCAGGGGATTTATTTTCCTGTAGTAGGAGAGAAAGAATGGTTAGATTCCTTACCAGAGGAAATTGACCCTTTGGAAGCCAGGGAAGCTTTTCGCTTTAGTGGAGAAAATCCGGAAATAGCTCAAGGTATTTTGGAACTAGGTCTAGAAAAAACAAAAGAGTGGCTTATGGGATTTTATCAGGCCATAGAAGAAAAAGACTTTTTGAAGCTTTTTCCCCTGATGCCCATAGAAAAAAAAGAAGCAGAAATATTTTTGCAGATAATGGCTTCAGATATTAGAAAAGGAAAGATTAGAATTCATCCTCGAAAAATATTAGCAATAGGCAAAGCTTTAGAGCGAGTCCAAATGCAAGGAAATCCCCGTTTGGTTATGGAGGGATTAGCTTTAGAATTATTTTGATAAGGAGGGATATGGGTGATTGAAGTGGTAGGGGTACGCTTTAAACCAGCGGGAAAGATTTACTATTTTTCCACGGCTAATCAGGAATTAAATGTTCATGATCATGTTATTGTAGAAACGGCACGGGGTGTGGAATATGGCGAGTGTGTTCTAGGTCCAAGGATGGTTTCTGAAGAAGAGTTAGTGCAACCTTTAAAGCCTGTCATAAGGAAGGCTACTCCAGAAGATGAGTTAATTGTTAGTGATAATCGTCAAAAAGAGCGTGAAGCCTTTGATATATGCTTAAAAAAGATCGCTGCCCATGGATTACCAATGAAATTGATTGATGTAGAATATACCTTTGATGGTAATAAGATTATTTTTTCTTTTACTGCTGAAGGTCGGGTAGATTTTCGGGAGTTAGTAAAAGATTTAGCTTCCGTTTTTAGGACTAGGATTGAATTAAGGCAAATAGGGGTTCGGGATGAGGCAAAGATGCTAGGAGGGATAGGCTCCTGTGGCAGAGTCCTTTGTTGTTCAACTTTCCTTGGAGATTTTGAACCTGTGTCCATTCGCATGGCTAAGGATCAAAAACTTTCCCTGAATCCCAGTAAAATATCTGGTATTTGTGGGCGGCTTATGTGCTGTCTAAAATATGAAAATGATATTTATGATGAAGAAAAAAACAGTAAAGAAAATTCCCAGGAGGAACTCCTTACTGTTTTCGAAGAAGATTTGACAGAGGATGATGCGTCCTTATTGAAACTGTTAGAGGATGAAGATACAAATACTAAAAAGACTTCAGCAAGAGGAAACTCTCGCAGGGGTCGAAATGAAGGACGCCATAAGAAAGGAGAAAAGAATAAAGGAAAGAGTGAGAAAGTATGAGTCAATTAACCCAGGCTCTGATTGAAGTAGAGGAGAGGCTTAATTCTTTGCTTGAAGAAGTACAGCGTTTACGGCCTTATGTTCAGAGCTTAGAAGAAGAAAATGCTCGCTTAAGGCGTGAGCTTTGTGCCCTGCCCCAACAAGAGACGGAACGGGTTATTGCTAATGCTCAACAGATTCAGGGTGTTGCCCATGATAATCTGGAAAGACTTTATAATGAAGGCTTTCATGTCTGTCATCTTCATTTTGGTCAACCTTTAGAAGGGGGAGACTGTCTCTTTTGCACTGGTTTTCTAATGAGAGATTAAATACTGAGGACTTATGGATAGGAGGAGTAACATTGACATCGGTTCAAAAAGGAACCCTCTATATCTGTGCAACTCCTATCGGTAACTTAGGAGATATTACTTTAAGGGCTTTAGAAGTACTTAAGAATGTAGACCTTATTGCTGCGGAAGATACTCGACATTCCCGAAAGTTAATGGATCATTATGGTATATCCACTCCTTTAACCAGCTACCATGAACATAATGAAAAGGGCAAAACTCAGGAGCTAATAACAAGATTAGAAAAAGGAGAATCCATAGCCTTAATTTCTGACGCGGGTATGCCGGGTATTTCTGATCCTGGACAACAGCTTATAAGGCTGGCTGTAGAAAATTCCATCAAAGTGTCGGTGATATCAGGGCCTACAGCTTTGATAAATGCACTATTATTATCAGGATTGCCTGCCGACAAGTTCGTGTTCGAAGGATTTTTGCCTTCTGCCAAAAATGATAGGCGAAAGAGGCTAGAAGAGATAGGTCAAGAGCAACGCACCATTATATTTTA
>JAAZLD010000296.1 GCA_012799495.1 Desulfitobacterium sp.
AAAGATCGACAGCTATGGCGCAATGGTTATACCACAGGAAGTTGTGCAGCAGGAGCAGCTAAAGGAGCTTGTCTCCTCACAAAAAAATATAGGGAATATAAAAGAATTCAGGACTATAAGAGTTCACAGGATAACATAGAATTACATGATTTTCGACAGCTCTTACCAGTGGTAGATATTCCTTTGCCTCAAGGTGGGCGGTTAAAGCTAAGTCTCAATCGGGTGGAAAAGGAAGTGTCCCCTTCTGGTCGTGAGGTTTTTCGGGTAGGAATCCTGAAGGATGGGGGAGATGATCCAGATATTACCCACGGGATGGAGATTCAAGCGGTAGTGGAAATTCATGAGGAAGAGGGCTGTGTGAATATTCAGGGCGGTCTGGGAGTTGGTATTGTTACTAAAAAAGGTTTACAAGTACCCGTAGGGGAAAGTGCCATCAATCCTGTTCCCAGAGAAATGATTAAGCAGGCTGTCCGAGAGGTTTTCCCTTTTAATAGGGTAGATGTCCTTATCGAAGTGCCTGAAGGGGCTGAAAAAGCACAAAAAACTCTCAATCCGCGTCTCGGAATTGTGGGAGGGATCTCTATATTGGGGACCACAGGGATTGTTCGTCCAATGTCGGAAGAGGCCTTTAAAAATTCCATTCTTCCAGAATTAGATCAGGCCAAGGCTTATGGCCATGAGTCGATCGTCCTTACACCGGGTAATTATGGATTAAAAGGAGCCAAGAACCTCCTCAAAGTTCCAGAGGAAGCCATCGTTCAAATGAGCAATTTTGTTGGCTTTTTGCTAGAAGAAGCAGCTTACCGTCAATTTAAAAAGGTCCTTCTCTATGGTCATGTAGGGAAGTTGATCAAAGTTGCGGGAGGAATTTTTCACACTCATACGCGGGTAGCCGATGCTCGTATGGAAATCCTTTTGGCCGAAGGGGCTTTAGCAGGAATTCCCTTGGATGAACTAAGAAAACTTGCTGAACTCCCAACTATTGAAGGGGTAGCCCATGAACTTAAAGTGAAAGGTTGGGAGAGGGTTTTCTTTGACTTAGCACACAAAGCCAGTGTAAGAGCTAAGGCTCACGTCCAAGGGAAAATGGAGATTGGCACGGTCTTTACCCTTATAAATGGTGATATCTTAGCCTGGGATGAACAAGGAAAAGCAATATGTCAGGAAAATTGGACATGGCCCTTTTAACTGATTTTGTGAGGTGAGAAAAATGATTCGAGTTGTGGGAATTGGTCCAGGAAACCCCCAATGGCTTCCACCAGCTATTCTGGAAGCCATCCAAGATTGTGAAGTTTTGTTTGGTGGCATGAGGGCTCTTCAACTTTTCTCGGACTTACCTGGGGAGAAATTTCCCATAAGAGGAGCTCTTGAGCCTGTCCTTGAGGGAATAAAGGAGGCTTTAAGGGAGGGGAAAAGGGTTGGTGTATTAGTTTCTGGAGATCCGGGTTTTTATAGTTTGCTTCCTCTTCTTCGCCGAAATTTTTCTCAGGAGGAAATAAAAGTTTACCCTGGATTAAGCTCTTTGCAACTTGCTTTTGCCCGTTTAGGTATCCCTTGGCAAGAGGCCCAACTCCTCAGTGTCCATGGAAGAAGCCTTGATACCTTACCTTTAAATGTGCAAAAGCCAATAGGAGTCCTTACAGGTGGTGGCAACTCTCCCCAAAAGATAGCTGAGTATTACTGTAAATACAGGTTTAATCCTCCTATGGTTTTAGGTAATGCTCTAACTTACCCGGAAGAGAAATGGCTAAAAACAGATGCCCAAACTTTAATGCAAAGGGAAGAAAATTTTTCTAACTCAGTCTTAATTATTTTGCCGGAACTGAATGAAGATACTTCCCCATTTCAATATAAAGGCTTAGGTATAAAAGATGAGTTCTTTATTCGCGGCAATATTCCTATGACTAAAAATGAGGTTAGGGTCCAGGTCTTGGCAAAAGCTCGAATCAAGCCTAAGAGCCGTATTTTAGACGTAGGAGCTGGTACAGGCAGTCTAAGTATTGAGGCAGCTCTATTGGCTCAAGAGGGATGTGTTTTTGCAGTGGAACAAGAGCCAGAAGGACAGGAGTTAATTCTCCAAAATAAAGCTAAGTTTCAAGTACATAATCTTCACTTAATACCTGGACGAGCTCCTGATGTTTTTATGGAAATTCCCCCAGTTGATATTTGTCTCGTGGGGGGCAGTGATGGGGAACTGGAGGAGATCTTATCTAAGGCTCCCCTAAAAGAAGGAGGAAAGGTAGTTATTACTGCTGTTACTTTAGAGACTTTAAGCAAAGGACTTCAGGCCTTGCCAAAACTGGGCTATGAAGAGGTAGAGGTAGTTTCCATTCAAGCAGTACGTTGGCGAGGGATTAAGGATTTTCATTTAGCTCAGGCTCAAAATCCAGTATTCATTCTTTCAGCTGTGAGAGGTGGTAGGTAAATAGCAGTACATTGAAAATAACCCAGAAGATTGTAGGAACTGAGAAAGGAGACCGTTTGTGAACAAAGATCTAACTATGGAGCAAGGATATGTAAGAAAACCTAAATTTTATGGAGTAGGTGTGGGCCCTGGAGATTCCCGCTTGCTGACTTTACGAGCTGTGGAAGTACTCCAAGAATGCCAAGTCATCGCCATCCCCAGATCCAAAATGGAAAGGGAAAGTATAGCTTGGGAAATTGCCAAACCTCATTGTCCTGAAGGGGCCAAGATTTTGGAATTAGAAATGCCTATGACCTCTGACCAGGGAGTTCTCCAAGCTGCTTGGGAAAAAGCGGCTAAGGCAGTGATGGGGGAAATAAATCAGGGCAATTCGGTGGCTTTTTTAACCTTAGGTGATCCGTCTTTTTATAGTACATATACTTATCTCTTAAATATTCTCAAAGAAAATTTAGATCCTGAACAAATTGAGACAGTCCCAGGAATCACCGCTATGTCCGCTGCTGCTGCCCGGGTCAATCTACCTTTGGCTATAGGAGATGAGCCTTTGCTAGTTATACCTGGTACAGGATCCTTAGCAGAATATAGAAAATTCCCTAATCTTGTTCTTATGAAAGCCTCCCGAAATTTAGATGAGATCCTCAAAGTAGTTCACAAGGGTGAGGTAGAGGGGATCCTAGCTACCCGGGTAGGACAAGAGAGAGAAAACATTCGTTTTTTGAATAAGAACGAGGAACTGGAAAAAGTGGATTATTTGACTTTAGTTTTACTCAAACACAAGAGCTGATCTAAAAGAGATTTTATCTAAGGGAGAA
>JAAZLD010000297.1 GCA_012799495.1 Desulfitobacterium sp.
CTTCTCCCCTACATAGAAGGTTGACATACCTACTTCTAAGGCTGCTAGATCTTCAATAGGGTGATTACCAACCATTAAACATTCTTGGGGCTCTAAATTAAGGTTCTCGGCTAGTTCTTGAAAGAATCCCGGGTGCGGCTTGCAATAATGAAAGGTTTCGATAGAGGGAACCAAATCAAAGTTTTCCGGGGAAAGTTCTGCCCACCGGACCCGTTCTTCCATTGCGATAATAGGCATCACGGGATTGGCTCCGATTCCTACTAAGTAGCCTTCATTTTTAGCAGCTTCCACAACTTCTTTACTATTAGGACTCAATTTAACTAAACAACGTAGATCAGGGAACTCATGCTTATAAAAGTCTTCAAAAATAGGCCAAATTGTACCTTGGGTAAGGCCTGTCCCCTTTGTAAAATCCTCTACAAAAGTTTGAAAGTTAGTCTTCCCCTTTTGAGGCGCATTCTGCATTACTTCTAAAGAGCGTGCCATTTGTTTCGCAAACTTTTCAGAAGAGATCATGGAGTTAAATCGTGGTGCTAATAGTCCTATGTAATTCTTCATAAAGAGTTCTTGATCCATTAAAGTTAATGTTCCATCTAAATCAAAAAATATTGCTCTAATCATAATTTCCTCCGGGAATATTATATCCTATAAACAATCCTCCTAACACATTGTACCATAAAAGTCACCAATCCAAAATAAAATGAGAATATTGCTAAGGGACCTCTTGGACGCCTTGCAATATTCTCTTTGCTATTTTTCGAATTTATTTTCTGATAGTTATTTCTAGGTATTTCCCTAAAGATTATTTTTCTAGCATTTTATCCAAAAGTAATTCTGCAGTATGCTTCACTGTTACTTTTGAGTTCCGTTTATCTAAACCACCAGAAATCTGCATGAGACATCCTGGACAGTCTACAGCTACCACATCTGCACCAGTATCGGCTATATTCTGCAGTTTTCTTTCCAGAATAGGTCCGGATATTTCAGGGAATTTAATAGAGTAGGAACCAGCAAAACCACAACAACGATCTGATTCATTCATTTCCACAAATTCCACACCTTTAATATTAGAGATAATATTCCGGGGCTCATCAACTAAGCCTACTTTACGTCTTAAGTGACAAGAATCATGGTAGGTCACTTTGAGGGGTTTTCCATCTCCACCCTTAGGTAAACCGCCTAACAGGGTTAATAGTTTTGCAAGGTCCATTGATTTCTTGCTTAGTTCTTCTGCCCGTTTCAGTAGAGCTGGATCATCGGCTAAAAGTTCTTTAAAGCTATCATGTAAAGCATGGGTACATGTAGGACAAGCTGATACTACATAATCCACATTCTCCGCATCCATTGCTTCAATATTGAGAATGGCTGATTTGCGAGCATTTTCCCGATCCCCCATATAAGAAGCAGGAGCACCACAGCAAGATTGTCCTTCAGGGAAAGTTACTTTATATCCTTTCTTATTGAGGACTTTTACAACTCCCTCACCGATATTGGGATAAACGAAATCGATGAGACATCCACCATAGAAAGCGATAGTTCCTTTAGGCTTCTTAACATCTTGCTTGATGTCTTTAAATACATCCCGGAAGGGTCGAGGTGCAATAGCTGGTAAACTTCTTCCCTCAGTCAAGCCTGACAGGAAGAGGGGCAAATGTCGAATGTGATTGGTACCTTTGGTAAAGGGTTTTTGAGCTTTGGAGGCAATCCGCAACATGGAGTGGAAGAGACGGCGGTTAGATACTACATCTAAAATAAATTTATGGGTAGTAGGTAGACCTTCTTTCTCACCAAGGCGATTGCGAATTTCCAAAATCATACCTGGAATATCAAGTTTTCCAGCACATACTTCTGTACATTTTCCGCATTGGAGGCAGAGGTTTTGGGGGTTCTTAGCATCATTTTCGGAGTTTAAAAAGGCTGTCAGAATGGTACCGATACCCCCGGTGTAGATATGTCCATAAACATGGCCTCCTACCAATTGGAAAGCAGGACAAACATTTAAACAGGCAGCGCAACGAATACATTGGAAAGCTTCTTTGAATTTATCATCTTCCAGCATTTTCCGCCGGCCATTATCCATGAGAATAATATGGAATTCCTTATCTTGAATACTTCCATCAGGATAATAAGCAGGGGTAGGGCCAGTAATCATGGTTACATAACTGGTCAATTGCTGAGCTGTCCCATTGCGAGGTAGTGTTTGAAGTATGTAACCTGCATCCTCAAATTTAGGAACAAATTTTTCAATCCCTACTAAAAATACATGAACTCGCGGCCAGGTAGATGTTAAACGGGCATTACCCTCATTGGTCATCATCATGAGAGTGCCGGTTTCCGCTACGGCAATATTAGCACCGGAGATTCCCATATCTGCCTCGATAAACTTTTTTCGCATTTCCATTCGTGCTGTTTTTACTAACTTTGAAATATCAGGCTCGTTTAAATAGTTAAGGTTTTCTGTAAAAACATCAGCTACCTGCTCCTTGGTTAGATGGATAGCTGGCATGACCATATGTGAAGGCTTCTGCTTGGCTAATTGGATAATCCATTCCCCTAGGTCCGTTTCCTGAACATCAAAACCTTCTTTGATTAATGCTTCGTTCAAATGTATTTCTTCTGAAGCCATGGATTTAGATTTTACAATATTTTTTACTTGCTCTTTTTTAGCTAAATCAGAAATATATTTTTTTACATCATCTCCCGTTTCAGCATAAAAAACCTTGGCTCCTCGACTTGTTGCAGCCTCTGTAAATTGCTGAATCATAGCATCGATATTTTGGGCAGCATGAGATTTTACTTCTACAATTTTTTCCCGCAATTTTTCGAAATCATAGCCCCGGTAAGCTTGCTCACGATTTATAGCATAGGCATCACCGAATCGACCTAAAGCCCCTCGTAATATATCATTTTCTAGAGCATCTTCTATCTCTTTCTTAAAATCTACACTCATTATTTCCACCTCTCCCCTATTCATCAATGAAAATAGCAACTAATTCTTCCGGACCGTGAACACCAATAGTTAAAACCCTCTCAATATCTGAAGTACGACTAGGGCCTGTGATAAAACCCACAAATTCTGGAATATGGGGTTCTTTATGAATTGTTCCTAAAGCCGTCATAATATCAGGTAGCAATGTTTTTGTTCGTACCAGAGCAATATGTACGGGAGTAAATGATGAGCAAAGACGTTCATTCACATCCTCAGCATACTGGACTAGAGTTCCTAATTCGGCAATGGCCCATTTCATTTCTGTGATACCTGCAGCAACTTTGGGAGTAACCTCTTGGTAGTTATCTGTGTACACTTCAACGCCATTGGCTTTAAGGCTTTCCTCAAGGTTAGTTTCCATAATTATAGGGGTCTTAACCATAGCAACACTATCGATACCTTTATTTTTAAGAATCTTACCGACTAACTTTTCAACATCCTGCACTCTTGCTACTCGATAACATTCTCCAGACACCCCTTCAAGTTTACCCCGAAACTTTTCATATAAAACATTTTTATCTCCCATAAAAACCCACCTCTTAATATTTTTTTAGATATAGAAAAACCTTTTGGTCAGACCACCATGCCAATAGGGTACAGCAAAATACAGAAAATTTCAATGACTTTGCAAAAATTTTAAATAAATATTCAAATTCTATCCTAATATTTCTTAGATTTTTAATGCGGACTAAGGAATAGGGTTTTTTGGAAGTCAAAAGGCAAAAGTGGATTAAATGCA
>JAAZLD010000298.1 GCA_012799495.1 Desulfitobacterium sp.
AGGGAATGGATTTAGCCCATAGCAACCATTTAGGAACATTGTCAGCAAAGTATACCCAAACCATGAAGATAGCCGCAGAGAGACCACCGAGGATTAAACCCCCAAACTTTTTCACATTGGCCCCCGCTACAAACATCATACCTATAAAAATAGCCATGAAGACCATGGTTGTTCCTAAGTCCGGTTGCCTTAAAATCAACACCATAGGTAAAGCTACATACAAAAAAGGCGGAATAAAATCCCGAAAACGATTCAACTTTCCCTGACGTTTGGCAAGAAAATCCGCAAAAGTCACTATTAAAAAGAGCTTAGCAAATTCCGAAGGCTGAATATTGTATCCACCAAAAAGAGGAATCCAGCGCTGAGCTCCTCTACCTTCTTCCCCTACAATAAATACCGCTACCAAAAGGAGAATATTAAACCCATAAATCAACCAGGAAAATCTCCTGAGCTTTTGGTAGTCCAAAAGAGCAAGTATTACTAAATAAACTAACCCCGTAGCAATCCATACAGAATGGATTTTTAGGTAGTGATAGGGTTTCGATGGCAAGATATTATAAGATGCCGTACTTTGAATAACCAAACTTGAACCTAAGAGCAATAAAACAAAAAACACAAATATAAGATCTATATTTTTCAGCATCCGCCGATCAAGCATAAATTTACCCCTTTTTCGCCATGAAATATCAACCCTCATTATAACACATGATACCATGGTACCAAAACATCAATAGGGAGGGATTTTGATAGCCGGACACTCTGAAATCCGTCTAAAACGTTGATCATGGGTAAATGGATTGTGATTTGGGTCAAATAACGACTAGGGTTAACGACTAGGGTAATGTAGCGAAATTATTCAACGTTCACTCCAACGCGTGGCGAAATCGTTCACTTATGAATAATTTCGCTGCTCTTTGACCCAAAAGCAAAACTCATCGTACAACAAAAATCACCGTACTACCCAAAGGCAATACGGTGTTTTCGGTGGTTTGATTTTACCCTTTCACAGAGTAATCTCTCTTCATTTTGATAACAGGAATATTAGCAATCAAAGCAACTTCCCGCTCGTCTTGATTTAGATTTACCTCTAAAGCATCCTCATCGATTTCCATATAATTTGATATGACCTCAATCAAATCTTCTTTAAGCTGATTAAGCATATGAGGGGATATGGAAGCCCGATCATGTACGAGGACAAGCCTTAAGCGTTCTTTTGCAATATCTTTTGAAGAGTTTTCCCTTCCGAACAATCGGCTAATAAATTCCAACACGGCCTATTCCTCCTCTCCGTGAGCCTGCATTAGTTCATACCAAAAAATCTTTTCAGTTTATCCATAAAACCATCAGGAGCATCCAGGTTCATCAAGGGTACTTCCTCTCCCTGAATTCTCCGGGTTATTCTGCGGTATGCTTCTCCAGCATGAGAGGAGTGATCCATAATCGCCGGTTCACCACGGTTGGTAGAGACAACAATGCTATCATCATCAGGGATAACCCCTAATAAATCAATTGCTAGAATATCCAAAATATCAGAAATATCCATCATATCTCCCCGTTTTACCATATGGGGGCGGATCCGGTTAATAATCAAGCGAGGGCTAGCAATTTCCTGAGCTTCTAAAAGCCCGATAATCCGATCCGCATCCCTTACAGCACTAACTTCTGGGGTAGTTACTACAATGGCTCGGTCCGCTCCTACTATAGCGTTACGGAACCCTTGCTCGATACCAGCAGGACAATCGATAATTGCAAAATCAAATTCTTTTTTCAGTTCATCAGAAAGTTTCTTCATCTGCTCCTGGGTTACAGCCGTCTTATCTTTAGTCTGAGCCGCTGGAAGAAGATAAAGACTTTCGAAGCGTTTATCCTTAATTAAAGCTTGTTTTAAACGACAAGTCCCATTTGTAACATCTACAATATCATAAACAATCCGGTTTTCCAAACCCATTACCACGTCCAAATTACGTAGTCCAATATCTGTATCTACTAACACCACTTTTAATCCTTTAGAAGCTAGTCCAGTTCCTATATTTGCTGTAGTGGTTGTCTTGCCCACGCCACCTTTACCTGAGGTTACTACAATGACTTCTCCCATAGTTCAACCTACCTTTCAAATTTTTCCTTCCCAAAGATGTATGGTTTTAGGTAACTGCCTCTTAGCGCAGTCCTTTTCCTCTGATTCCGTTAAGAGGTAGACTTTCTACTACCAAATTACCATCTTTGATCCGTGCACATTCCGGACCACGCCATTCCTCTTGCTCTTCAGGTGAGCGAGTGACTAAGTCCGCAATCCTTAGCTGAGTTGGAGCTAAATGATAGGCACTGACCATGGCTTCCCGATTCCCTGTAGCTCCGGCATGAGCAACACCTTTTAAGGAGCCTATTACAACAATATTGCCGCTGGCCACTATTTCAGCTCCGGGATTCACGTCTCCGATAAGGATCACATGGCCATTATATTGAATACTGGCTCCGGAGCGTAAAGTACGTTCTACAAAGAGACTAGGACCCTCAAT
>JAAZLD010000299.1 GCA_012799495.1 Desulfitobacterium sp.
AAAGTTCTTTTGTTAGATGAGCCTACCAGTAATCTGGATTTGAAAAACCAGCATGATATGCTTAGTTTAGTGGCTGAGATTGCCCGGAAGGAAAATATCTGTGTCCTTATGGTCATTCATGATCTGAATCTAGCCCTCCGCTATTGTGATCGCTTCCTTTTTATTAAGGATGGGGGGATCTATGCTTATGGGGATGAAAAAGTCATGAATGCTGAGGTTATCGAAGAAGTCTATGGTATCCCAGTAGCTATTGAATACTCCCATGGAGTGAAAATGGTGGTCCCCTTTCCCGTGAGGGTGGTAAAAAGCAACCCGCCACAGCTTCTTCGGGCGGAGGTTTAACCTTTAAAAGGAGGAATTATCCTATGAACCAGCAATTATGGGAAAAGGCTGTAGCCTTCCACGGTCATGAATGCCCAGGTTTAGCTATCGGTGTGAGAGCCTGTGAAATAGCTCAAGAAAAAATGAACCTTAACTTCTCCAGTGATGAAGAAATTGTTTGTGTAACGGAAAATGATGCCTGTGGGGTAGACGGCATCCAAGCTCTTCTCGGCTGCACCTTTGGTAAAGGGAATCTGATTTATCGAGGAACAGGAAAAATGGCCTTTAGCTTTTTCAATAGAACTACTGGGAAAAGTTTACGTGTAGTTTTAAAGCCCTTCTCAGGAAAAATGGAACGTCAGGAAAGGATGCACCATATCTTAAATGCGCCAGTAGAGGAAGTTTTTGAGCTTAAAGAACCTCACTACTCCCTGCCGGAAAAAGCCCGACTCTTTAAATCCTTAGTCTGTGAACTCTGTCATGAAAGCGCCCCTGAACATAAAATGCGCTTGCAAGAAGGAAAAACCGTGTGCCTAGATTGCTTTAAAGATTATTCCAGGGGATATTGATACGTATATTATTTAGGTAAAGATGAACATCACTAATTTGGATACCAAACTGTTGCAAGGGTCACAAATGACTGCCCAAGGCAACAGTTTTTTATTTCTACTCCCCTTATGTCATTTAAATTTTTGTCCTTTCTAGCCAAGTGTTGTTATAATAGTCATACCAACGGTCGAAAAATCCTTCGTGATAACAGGGTGATTCTTTTGATTATTAGTGCCAGTCGTAGGACAGATATTCCAGCTTTATATTCCCAATGGTTTATGAATAGATTGCAGGAAGGTTATGCTCTGATCCCTAATCCTCGGAACCCGAAGCGGTTGGGTCGGGTCGAGTTTTCCCCTGATAAGGTGGACTGTATAATCTTTTGGACGAAAAACCCTGCCCCCATGTTGGATAAACTTTGGGAGATAGAGGAGAGGGGTTATTCCTTCTACTTTCAGTTTACACTTACTCCCTATGACCAAAGGCTGGAAAGAAACCTCCCTCCGAAAAGTGAACTAATCCGAACTTTTCGCGAATTGGCTGAGAGGATCGGCCCTGAAAAAGTTGTTTGGCGCTATGACCCTATAATTATTGACTCCACTTATACTCTAAAATGGCATATAGAGCATTTCGCGGAAATGTGTGCAAAGTTAAACCTTTATACAAAGAGGATTATACTGAGCTTTGTGGATCCTCAGATCAGTTTGGATCGGAAGATTAGAGCCCTGACAGAAGATGAAATCCACACTCTTGCTTCTCCTTTCTCAGAAATTGCCGCTCAATACAACCTGCCTCTTTTTACATGTGCCGAAGAAATAGACCTTACCCAATATGGAATCGACCATTCCTCTTGTATCGACCAAAAGCTAATTGAGGAGATTATTGGTTGTCCTATAAAAGCTAAAAAGGATCGAAATCAGCGGGAGGCTTGTCAGTGTATTGAAAGTATAGATCTGGGAGTATATGATACATGTATCAATGGTTGTACATATTGTTATGCTACCTCTAACTTAAAAAGGGCCCTGGGGAATTTCCAAAACCATGACCCTATGAGCCCCATCCTAACCGGTTATCCCAAAGGGGACGAAATCATAACCGAACGTACTACTTCATCACAGAAGCTTTCTCAACTTCGCTTTTTTGACTAAAGGAGTTGCTATCCATGCTAGAAGAACAAACCAGGGAAAATCATGAAGAAGACTATTTTAAATATGGGGAAAAAGAAATCCAATACCTTAAAGAAAAGGATCCTGTTTTAGGTAAAGCAATAGATGAAATAGGTCTCATTAAACGGTCCGTTATTCCTGATCTCTATATGGCTCTTCTTAATGCCATTGTGGGCCAACAGATTTCTACAAAGGCTCAAAAAACCGTCTGGGCGCGGATGCAAAATCAATTTGCTCCTTTAACCCCGGAAAACATAGGAGAAATACCGGCTGAAGAACTGCAAACCTGCGGCATATCCATGCGCAAGGCAACTTTTATAAAAGAACTAACTGAGACCATACTTAGAGGGGAACTAGATTTAGCCAAGCTTCCTGATATGACAGATGAGGAAGTATGCAAAGAACTAGTAAAGCTTAAGGGGGTAGGGGTCTGGACAGCGGAAATGCTCATGACCTTCTCTATGGAGAGAATGAATATTATGAGCTGGGATGATCTGGCTATCCAGCGAGGTCTTAGGATGCTCTATCGCCATCGAAAAATCACCCGGGAATTATTTGCCAAGTACAAACGGCGGTATTCTCCCTATGCTACTGTGGCAAGCCTTTATCTTTGGGCAATTGCAGGCGGTGCCATTGAAGAACTTACGGATCCTGCATCTAAAACTACCCCAAAGAAAAAAACAGTGAAGAAAAAGAGCAATGTCAAGGGTAGTGAGTCAAGGGAACAATAACTCAGTCCTTTAGGAAGAAAAAAGAAGATAGAAATAGAATAGGCCCTCTGATAAAGGGCCAAAATAATCGAGACACTCTAAAGTAATTGAGATAATTATAAATAAGGGGGT